>JBBRMC010000409.1:0-4166 GCA_038231055.1 Leptolyngbyales cyanobacterium | reverse complement strand
TATCTGGTGCCCTTGATGATTGGGGCGCGAGATATGGCATTTCCACTGCTGAATGCGATTTCGTTCTGGATCATTCCTCCGGCTGGACTGCTGCTGATCTCCAGTTTTCTGCTGCCCAACGGTCCAGCTCAGGCAGGATGGTGGTCTTATCCGCCCGTAAGTTTTCAAGTTCCATCTGGACAACTGGTTTGGATTATCAGCGTGATGCTACTGGGCATTTCTTCCATCATGGGAGCCGTGAATTTTATCACTACGATCGTCTGGCTCCGGGCACCCGGTATGACTTTTTTTCGGATGCCCGTCTTTGTTTGGGCAGTTCTCAGTGCCCAACTGCTGCAACTGATTAACCTGCCATCACTGACCGGAGCACTGATCCTACTCATGTTTGATCTGGCGTTTGGGACAAGCATCTTCAAGCCATCGGAGGGGGGCGATCCGATCATTTATCAACACCTGTTCTGGTTCTATTCCCATCCTGCCGTTTACATCATGGCGTTACCTGCCTTTGGCATTATTGCCGAGGTGCTGCCTGCGTTTGCCCGTAATCCCTTGTTTGGCTATCGATCGCTGGCGATCGCGTCTTTGGGTATTGCGATGGTCAGCATCTTTGTCTGGGCGCACCATATGTTCGCCAGTGCTACACCAGAATGGATGCGGATGCTGTTTGTGGTGACCTCTATGCTGGTCGCAGTACCGACTGGAGTCAAGACATTTGGCTGGACGGCAACCATCTGGCGAGGCAAACTGCATCTGGATACACCCATGCTGTTTGCAATGGGTAGTGCTGCCATGTTCATCCTTGGGGGCATTACGGGTGTCATGCTCGCTTCTAATGCCTTCGATCTTCATGTCAATAACACTTACTTTGTAGTAGGACATTTTCACTACATCGTCTTCAATACCATCACAATGGCAATTTTTGCGGCGATCTATTTCTGGTTTCCTAAAGTGACTGGAAGAATGTATGCCGAAGGATGGGGTAAACTACATTTCTGGCTGACCTTTATTGGGGCAAATCTCACCTTTTTTCCCATGCATCCATTGGGTTTACAGGGCATGGTGCGTCGGGTTGCGTCCTATCCGCCAGAATATCAGGGCTGGAATATCCTCGCCAGTTTAGGAGCTTTCTTGCTGGGAGTGTCAACCTTACCTTTCATCGCTAATATGATTGGCTCGGTGTTAGATGGACCCAGAGCAACGGATAATCCGTGGGAGGCAACGGGTCTGGAATGGACAACCTCCTCGCCTCCGCCTAGAGAGAACTTTGCCGAAATTCCCCAGGTAATTTTCCCGCCTTACAACTACGGCAATCCCAGAGCCTATGGCGAGGGTAGTGCAACGCAATCGGGGGAGGAAGTCTCTAACGATGAGTAATTCCCCCCAACCCAGACCTATTCATGCCGATGAAAGCCCGATCGACCTCGAACGCCTGCGGCAAAGGTTTCCCCACTGGCTGCAACGATTTTTACCAAGCGGAGGGGGTAGTCATGAAGATCATCATGGCAAAGGAATGTTCGGGTTTACAGTATTTCTGCTGTCAGAAAGCATCATTTTCTTGAGTTTCTTCTTCACCTATGCTGTACTCCGACTCACAACTCCGAATTGGCTGCCTCCAGGGGTTTCAGGACCAGAGTTATCTACTTTTGTCATCATCAATACGGTAATCCTGCTTTCTAGTAGTGCTGTCATTCAATTTGCAGAACGATCGCTCAGTCGTCATCATCTGAATAAATTTCGCGTGTTGTGGCTGTTGACTTCTCTAATGGGAACTTACTTTCTAGTTGGGCAAGGCATTGAATGGAGCCAACTCAATTTTGGGTTGAAAACGGGTTTGGTTGGTGCAACGTTCTATATCTTGACGGGCTTTCATGGCTTGCACGTTCTCAGCGGGGTCATCTTACAAGTGGTGATGCTGGTGCGATCGTTCATTCCCAATAACTACAGCAAAGGTCATTTTGGGGTGAGTGCCGCAACGCTGTTTTGGCACTTCGTCGATGTCATTTGGGTGATCTTATTTTCACTTTTGTATATTTGGTAAGGCAGTATGGCAACCGGGGGCACTCATAAAATAATCTATGCAGCCATTGCCGCCAACTTGGCGATCGCCATCACCAAATTTGTGGCAGCCTCGATCACTGGAAGCTCTGCAATGTTGTCCGAGGGCATTCACTCGTCCGTCGATACCACAAACGAGCTTTTACTGCTGTTGGGAATTCGTCTAAGTAACCGACCTCCAGATGATAGACATCCCTTTGGTCACGGACAGGAACTTTATTTCTGGACGCTGATTGTTGCTATTTTGATCTTTGCCCTTGGAGGCGGTATGTCTATCTATGAAGGCATTACCCATTTGACGCATCCTAACCCGATTGACGATCCCACCTGGAACTATGTCGTGTTGGGCTTGGCGGTTCTGTTTGAAGGGTTTTCTTGGACAGTGGCGTTAAAAGAGTTTTTGCCTTCTGTAGGAAATCAAAACATTTGGCAAGCTGTCAAAGCTAGTAAAGATCCCACGGTCTTTACGGTGCTATTTGAAGATTCGGCGGCTCTATTGGGTTTGCTAGTGGCATTTCTAGGCGTATTCCTGGGACACTCGCTAAAGAATCCTTACCTGGATGGAATTGCGTCAATTGTAATTGGCATCATTCTGGCGATCGTTGCGATTCTTTTAGCGCGTGAAAGTAAGGGTTTGTTAATTGGTGAAGGAGCTGATGCCGCCACAGTAAAACAACTGCGATCGCTAGTTCTAGAGGATGACGCTGTTGATGACGTTTTAAAGCTATTGACCCTTTACTTTGGACCCCATGAAGTGCTGTTGAACATCGAAATTCAGTTCGATCGCACGTTATCTGCTGAAGCTGTTACCCAAGCGATCGATCGACTTGAATCTACAATTCGTAGTCATTATCCCGACATCCGTAATATCTTCGTTGAGGCTAAATCATTAACAGGGCGTAGGAATGAGCACTAATTTCTTGACGACTAATCAACAACTTACACTGACTCTCCTCAACAGCATATTTTTGATTTCGTGTGAATACACAAGCAAACTAAATCTGAAAAGAGAGGTAACTATTTTATGAACGATCAGACATCACGACAACACTCTTCTCAAGCTAGTCCGACCCAGGATCAGCCAGCGCCTACCATTGATTACTGGCACGTTTGGACAGATGAGAATGGCGTGAGTCATCAATCTCGTCGTCAAATTCAAGACTTTCAACTCAAAAGCATTGCACCCCCTGCCTCTCCTCAGTGGTTGGGTCAGGTAAAGCAGCAAGGTGGCACCTGTAGCTTTACCGTGATGCCTGTCGGCTGGACTGGAACCTGGCACGAGAACCCAAAGCCCCAGTGGATTATTCCTCTGTCGGGACGCTGGTTTGTGGAAACAATGGATGGACAACGGGTAGAGATGGGTGCGGGTGAGATTTCGTTTGGCGCAGATCAGAATACGACGGAAGACGCGCAGGGACATAAAGGGCACCTTTCAGGAACGGTTGGCAATGAACCCGCCGTTTTGGTCATCGTGCAATTTGAAGAAACTCCAGCGATCGCCTAGCTCTATCCTTCTGATTCTGATCACAAATTTTGCTAACGAAAACGGCACATAGATATGGTGAAATTTCGCAATCAATCTCAAGCATTCGGCAGTCCGGGGATCGCGCCTCGGTGGACACATGCAAATAAAGACGGGATTGGAACGGCTTACTTTACCGCCAGTCGAACCTGGTTTACGGTTTGGAACGGTGTCGTGACAGAGGTTTATTACCCCACCGTCGATCGCCCCCAAATTCGAGATTTACAGTATTTAATTTCAGATGATCAAAGCTTTTTTCATGAAGAAAAGCGAGATCTCCATTCCAAAACAGAGCGGATGTGGTCGCATGGATTGGGCTACCGAATTTTTAATTCTGATCCGCAAGGACGGTATACCCTGACCAAAGAAATTATCAGCGATCCTCACCTTTCCTGTATTTTGCAGCGGACTCGGCTAGCAGCAGAGCAATCGGTTTTGTCTAAACTGCATCTCTATGCTTTGTGTGCGCCTCATCTCAACGTTGGCGGTTGGGGCAATCATGCTCGCGTGGCGGAAGTTGCCGGACGACTCATTTTAACGGCAGAAAAAGATGGCACTTGGTTAGCGTTAGCAGCGACGATTCCATTTA
>JBBRMC010000408.1:0-4175 GCA_038231055.1 Leptolyngbyales cyanobacterium | reverse complement strand
TTGGGTTTATGTCGAGTCTCGCCCTGGTATCGGAAGCGATCGGACATCACCCAGAATGGTTCAATGTCTATAACCGGGTGACGATCGACCTCACGACTCATGATTCGGGCGGCATCACCACGAAAGATATTGAGTGGGCACGCAAAGCAAACGAATTAGCGTAGGGTTACAGCTCACTTGCTGACTGACCCTTGACAAGCAATTTGTAGCGATCGAGCCTTTTTTCAGCGACGCGTTCCCAATTGAAATACACCCTGTGAAGCGAGAACAATTCTTGAAGCTTGAGGAGTGAAAACTGGCTTTGCTGTAAGAAACTTAGTACAAAACAGTCCAGATTTCATCGTTCGTGCCTGAATTAGGTATTTATTCGACGAAGAAAGTACCTAAGCGGTTTGACGCTGCGACTTTCAGAGCTTGAGGTTTTTTACTAAGTCTTATTCAAAGGCGAGGATGGGGAGATGTTGGCACAAGATACCACATTCTGTTTTGGGATACCGGGCAACAAGACGACGATCGAGGTTTCTCTAGAGAATCTACGGACGGTTCTCGGTCAAATTGAGGCAGAGCTATATCGCAGCGAAGTCTATCGTCGAGCGATCGACACTTCACAGCAAACGGCAACAGAGGGCACAACAAGCGCTCAGTTTTTGATGAAAGCGATCGGCAGGGAGGCAATTCGGTTAACGCTGCGGCACTTTGTTCGCCAGGGCAACGAGGGTGAAATCAAAGACGTTCAGGACGCAGAACAGGAGCTAGATGAATTTCCGGTGGCGGCATTTTCGCGGGCTTTGGGTTCTCACTCATCTAACGTGACCGAGTTTCCGACTAAATCGCTCGTCAAAGCTGTGCAATCCCGTCCTGAGGGTGCTCCGATGCTCGTCAATCGAGTCACCTCGATCACAAAGCAAGTGGCTGTTAAGGTTGCCCCTCAAAAAGGGCGTAAAAAAGCTTCTACCGCAGACCTAGCTGAACAAGCGGCGCAAGAACGAGATCAGCAGTTGCAGAAATTGGGTGAGCAAATTAAACGGGCACGACTGGCTCGCTCAATGTCACTTTCACAATTACACAGCAAAACGCTTGTGCCTATCCATCAAATTCAAGCCCTAGAATCTGGGCATGGTGTTCACCTCCCTGAAGACATTTATCTCCGAGGATTCATTCAGCGCATTTGCACGGCATTGGAGATGGATGGCGCTAGCCTGCTAGCATCGCTTACTAAACCTGACCCTGAAAAAGCAATTTTGCCCACCTGGTATCATCCACCGACCAAAGCGATCGGCATTCGAGGACTCGCCGTTCAGCCTATGCACTTATATGTTGGCTATGCCGCTTTAATGGCAGGAGGGCTGTTTTGGCTGTCTCGACAATCTGCCCCACCCGCTATTCCCGGTGCCGTTAATCTGGATTCTTCTCAAATTACCCCATCGTCTAACACCCGCTCAGAGCCATCAACTGTTAAGGCAAACATTGCGCCACCAGAAACATTTCACCCCTGATATTGCACTCGATAGATGCGGTTGTTGGCTTCCTCGGTGATCAGCAAACTGCCATCCGGGAGCGTCAACAGCCCGACGGGTCTGCCCCAAGTGGTGGGCACTGACGGATCAGCAAGAAAGCCTGTGAGGAAGTCTTCGTAATAACCCTGCGGTCGTCCCTCAGCGTTAAACGGCACGAAGGCAATTTTATAACCTGTGCCTTGGCTGCGATTCCAGGAGCCACGAAAGGCGACAAAAGCGCCATTCCGATACTTTTCTGGGAAGGTATTGCCGTTATAGAATCGCAGCCCTAATGCGGCAGAATGGGCTTCAAACAATACGTCAGGGGTCTGGGTTTTAGCAACGAGATCGGGGCGGAGGCTTTTGCCATTTTGGGTGAGTCGAGGGTCAAGTCGATCGCGGCTCAAATACGCATAGGGCCACCCATAAAACTCACCCGATCGCAGCCGCGTTAAATAATCGGGCACTAAGCTATCGCCTAACCCATCTCGCTCGTTAACGGTCGTGTAAAGCTCACCTGTGCGGGGCTGAAAGTCTAGCCCGACGGGGTTGCGAAGACCGGAAGCAAAGGTTTGACGACCCGACCCGTCTAAGTTCATCACTTGCACCGAAGCGCGAGGGGCAGGTTCCTCACTGGCGTTGGTGCCAGAGCCGATCGAGACATACAGCTTTTTGCCATCAGGTGCGGTGACCACGTTCCTCGTCCAGTGGTTGTTATAGCCCTCTGCGGGGAGTTTGGCGATCGATTGACCTGTGCCTGTCAATTGCCCTTGTCCCTTTTGGTAGGGAAAACGCAGCACTGCGTCCGTGTTTCCTAAAAAGAAAGAATTTTCTGCAAACGCCATGCCAAACGGCTGATTGAGTCCATTATTAGGGGTAGCAAAGGTTGCTTTGACATCTGCAACACCGTCGCTATTGGTATCGCGCAATCGTCGAATTCGATTTTGGCGCGTCTCGGTTACTAACACATCTCCATCAGGAGTCAACGCCAACCAGCGAGGGCGATCCAACCCTTCCGCATAGACGTTGACGACAAATCCTGATGGCACTCGCAGCACCGGATTTTGTGGAATCGGTACGACATTGGGCGACTTAGAAGCGCTCTGGCTTGCGTAGGGTGGCGGAAGTTGGTTGAGGTCAATCCGAATGGGTTGAGGTGAGAGGGTTTCGGTTTTGACAACTTGGGCAGGGCGAGGCGCTGATTGTTGAGGAGAGTTAGCTTGGGGCGGGGTCGTCTGACTGCGGGTAGTAGAGTCACAAGCTGATATTGCCACTGTCGGCAACAGCAACAAAGGTAAATAACGCATCAACAAAAATATTGGGGAATCGGTTTAAGGTAGAGGATCACGGGTGAATAATGCTTGACCTGAAAACTCGCGAGAAATTATCCGCCAGCTTAGTTAATTTCAGGCGATCGCGCACCTCTCCCAAGTCGTAACCTATAGCTTGATCCATGTCACACGAAATTATTTTAGTCACGGGACCTGCTCGATCGGGCAAAAGCGAATGGGCAGAACACTTAGCCACTCAGTCTGGAAAGTCAGTTGTGTATGTCGCGACTGCTCAACTAGATCCCAACGATCGCGAGTGGCAAGCCCGAATCGAAAAGCATTGTCTCCGTCGTCCGTCTGATTGGGCGACGTTGCACGTTCCGATCGAGCTATCCACAACCCTGAGATCGACTACCGCTGAGGACTGTTTGCTCATAGATTCATTAGGAACGTGGCTGGCAAATTTGCTAGAGCAGGATGAAGCGACCTGGCAAGAAACTCTACAAGTCTTACTGCAAGGTCTCATACACACGTCATCAAACGTGATTCTGGTGGCAGAAGAGGTCGGTTGGGGCGTTGTACCTGCATATCCGATCGGACGCACCTTTCGCGATCGACTGGGGATGCTGACTCGGCAGGTGGGCGCGATCGCAGATCCCGTTTATTTAGTAACTGGGGGATACGTTCTCAACTTGAGCCAGATTGGAACGCCACTACCCTAAAGGGTTTATTCACAAAAACGAGCATTTTCTCGAAGTACCGTAGAACGTGTAAACAGAACGTATGAACAAATTGACCCTATCGTCGCTTAAGCAGATCCGCGATCGCCTCAACAAAACGAGTGGTTCTTAAAAAATCATGCTGCTTATACCTTTGCAGGCACAGCCTTTGCGATCCGACGAGGAACTTCGTAAGTCCAGAAGTCAGATGCGAGTTGAGTGTTGGAGAAGATCGAACGGGCTTCGTCTAAGAGGTTTCTTAGCTCGATCGAGTTTCCTGGCGCATAGCGAGGGCTGAAGTGCGTCATGATCAACTGCTTAACCTGTGCTGTCAACGCAACCTGAGCCGCCATTGTCGAAGTTGAATGCAATCGCTGATAAGCTAACTCTGCGTCTTGGTGGGCAAAGGTGGCTTCATGAATCAGCACGTCAGCGTCGTGAGCCAGTTCGACTGCATTTTCGCAATAAACGGTATCAGTGCAATACACCACTTTGCGACCGACCTCTGTCTGACCACACAAGTCTGCGCCATTAATCTGCCGCCCATCGGGAAGAGTTACCCGTTCTCCGCGCTTCAACTGACCATAGAGGGGACCTGAGGGAATCTCTAGCGCTTTGGCTTTCTCGACATCAAAATGTCCTGGACGGTCTTTCTCAGTGATCCGATAGCCAAAGGCAGGAACTCGATG
>JBBRMC010000407.1:0-4177 GCA_038231055.1 Leptolyngbyales cyanobacterium | reverse complement strand
GACGCGGCTCAACCGCTAGAAAGAGCACTAAAACATACTTCAATCTCTGAAGATGCGATCGAGTCACTTAGGTTTCCTAAAGCTAGCTTAACGGTTTCTATCCCAGTGCGGATGGATAACGGGTCACTGAAGGTATTTCAGGGCTATCGAGTTCGTTATGATGACACACGCGGTCCCGGAAAGGGTGGAGTGCGTTACCATCCCAACGTGTCGCTTGACGAAGTACAATCCCTAGCATTTTGGATGACCTTCAAATGTGCAGCGTTAAATTTGCCGTTTGGCGGCGCAAAAGGCGGCATTACGGTCAACCCAAAAGCGCTGTCTCGACTTGAATTAGAGCGGTTAAGTCGCGGCTATATTGACGCGATCGCGGACTTTATTGGACCGAATGTCGATATTTTGGCTCCTGATGTCTACACCAACTCCATGATCATGGGCTGGATGATGGATCAATACAGCACCATCAAACGGCAGATCACTCCCGGTGTCGTGACAGGGAAGCCGATTTCGATGGGCGGCAGTTTGGGGCGAGACGCAGCAACAGCGCTAGGAGCTTTCTTTGTGATCGAGGCAATGATGCCAAAGTTCGATCGGGTGCCTCAATCTACTACGGTCGCCGTTCAAGGGTTTGGAAACGCAGGGGCGACGCTAGCAGAATTGCTGTATAAAGCGGGCTACAAAGTAGTTGCCGTCAGTGACTCTCAGGGGGGAATCTATTCCAAAAATGGACTGGATATTTCGAGCATTCGGCAGGTCAAAGAGGCGACGCGAGGCATTAAAGCCGTTTATTGTGACAGCAGTGTGTGCGGCATCGTTGACCACGAAGTTCTCACCAATGCAGAATTACTAACGCTAGATGTTGATGTGCTGATTCCGGCTGCGTTAGAAGCGCAAATTACAGAAGATAACGCAAAAGATATCAACGCAAAACTCATTTTTGAAGTGGCAAACGGTCCCATTACCTCAACGGCTGATCAGATATTAGAGCAACGTGGAATTTATGTGTTTCCAGACATTTTAACCAACGCTGGAGGGGTCACTGTTAGCTATTTTGAGTGGGTGCAAAATCGCAACGGGATGTATTGGACATTAAATGAAGTTAATCAACGTCTTCAACACAAAATGATTGAAGAAGCTGAACACGTTTGGTCGATCGCCCACAATTTATCTGTCTCAATCCGAACGGCGGCTTATGTTCATGCCTTAAATCGCTTGGGAGAGGCGATCGATGCCAAAGGCTCAAGAGCTTATTACAACAATCGCTAGAGCACACTTTAACCGTTTCTTTGTGGATGCTTAACCTGCTTTTAGTATTCCCAGAGGATTAAATCGCCTTTGGTTAAGCCGTCTTGTACTGTACACAGCTTGGAAATATCATGGGATGGATGTAATTGTTACACGACCGTTACGACTGTACGCATGAAGAATTGCTTCAAGTTTTTGACAAGTTTCATCGCATTGCAGGGAGCGATCGCTGGAATCAAGGCGGAACGGGTTTAGGACTGGCACTCATAAGAAAGCAGATTACCTATTTGGGTGGCTCAATTTGGGCTGAAAGCGATGCGAACGAGGTTCGTTTTATCATTGAATTGCCTTTCACTGCTCATCAAGGCAGACTCTAAACTCCTACAATCATTCCGGCTAACAAAATAAACCCGACTACAACATCTAACCGGAGGGCAGGTGAGGGAGGCAACCCACCGCGAGAAAGATTGTGATATTGCCACCCCCACGCGATCGCGGCTACTCCCAACGCAACCCAAAACGCCCCGTGAAGCTGCATCACTTCACCTAATTTTGCCAGCAGGACGATCGTACCCGTGTAAAAAACGGCGATCGCTTGAGGGGCAAATTTGCCAAAAAATAGTGCACTAGAGTTGACTCCGATGCGACGATCGTCATCTCGATCAGGAATCGCATACACCGTATCAAACGCCAGTGTCCACAGCACCGTCGCACCCCACAAAAGCCAGGTTTCTCGCCCCAAGCACCCAGTCGCCGCCGAAATTGCCGAACAACTGACTGCACTCCAGCTAATTAAAACAGCAAACCCCCAAGCGATCGACAGCACCAACTGCGGTATCGGAAAGACTCGTTTTGCACCAGGATACAGCACAATAATCGGCACGGCAGCAACGCACAGCCAGAACGTTAGCGGATTTAGATAAGCTGCCAGACCATAGGCACAGCTAAACCCCACCAAGGCAACGACTAGCCCGACTCTAACCGAGAGCGCACGAGATGCCAACGGACGGCGGCGAGTGCGCTGCACCTGCGGATCAATATCGCGATCCCACAAATCGTTGACTACACAACCCGCCGCGCTCGTCGCCAGCGTGCCTAAAACAATGATGCCAACCAGCATCGGAGGCGGCGTTCCTCGTGCGGCTAAAAAGACTGCCCACAGAGCCGGAATCATCAGAATCAATCGTCCTTCAGGTTTATCCCAGCGCAGCAACCGCACGATCGAGAGCCACATTGATTGAGGAGACAAATTCTGGTCAGAGTCGGGCAGCATGGAGGTTTTTAGGAATGTTGGGCAATCAATAGCGTGAAATAAAATCGGCTTCCTTCGCCGTGGACAGACTCAAAACCAATCTGTCCACCCTGATTTTCTACCAGTAGTTTACACAGAGATAGCCCCAGCCCGGTGCCCGAAATGTTGGCTCGATCGTGATGGCACACCCGATAAAATCGCTCAAAAAGGCGAACTTGAGCATCAGCAGGGATGCCTAACCCGTGATCGAGCACCCAGACTTCGACAAAATTCTCAGATTTGAGGGTTGCCCCAATCTCGATCGCGGCATCGGCAGGCGAATATTTAATCGCATTCGATAAGAGATTGACCAAAATTTGAGACACTTGCCAACAATCGCCATACACATCGGGTAAATCGGCTTGACCTTTATAGGTCAGGGTAGGGCTGTGAAATTTGCTCATTACCTCTCTAACCAGACTGCCAAGACAGAATGCGATCGGACGAGCTTCTAACATTCCAGCCTCTAAGTCTTGAAGCGCGACCAAGCTTTTAAGCAAGTCTTGAAGATGATCGACTTGCTGCTGAACAAGGTCTAAAAACTCTCGACGATGATCGTCGCTTAACGAGTCTTCGCCCAGCAGATGCACCGAGCCGTGCAGAGACGTGAGCGGAGTCGCAAGCTGATGCAAGAGTAGATGAATAAACTGAGTTTGCTCTTCAACCTGCTGCTGAAGTAGTTTTTTGTCGTCGAGAAATACCTGAGTCAAAGGCTCATCCCCATCATTATGGATGAGAAGATTATCTTCACCAGGCATTACGGGAACGTCAGACATCTCAACTCAATACATACATCCGATTGGGTGCGCGATCAAACTCGACCGATCAAGCCTCTTAGCAGAGTTGATCGCAAGCCCTTATCTAGCTATTTACATTATGTTACAAACCCACGTCGTCCACGACATTTTCTCTAGAAACTTGACCCGAATCTGCTCAAATCTCGCATAGGTGCGATCGCTTAAAAACTGAGCCTTGCTGAAGCGAGGATTGAGTTCGCCCCTAATCTCCAATTTTTGGGGAAAGCGAATCACTAAAAACCTCCCAGAATTGCAGGATTTAGGGAACGTCCCAGATTCCGCGATCCGTTTTAGCGCGCGATTCAGCAACGCCAAAAATTGGTGTCAAAACTAACTCCCAGAACCTTTAAGATTAGCGTGTCGTCACTTCACCAATTGAGGAACTGCTCTAGGATCTCTTCGTTTCTTAGCCTGAAGCGTTCTCGATTGTGTTAAAGACTTCCTTCTAACATTGGTTTCCCTGATCGCCCATCATGCTTAATTCAACCGCTAAATTTAAGGAAACGCTGGTGAATAGTCCCACGCTGCCAGCCGATCAAGAGCGCATTCTTGCCGCGATCGATGTCGGCACCAACTCGATTCACATGGTCGTGACACAAATTCAACCGTTGCTACCTGCGTTTACGGTAATTGGGCGAGATAAAACCACAGTGCGGCTGGGCGATCGCTGCAAACAAACCGGGCGGCTGACCCCAGAGGCAATGCAGCGCGCGATCGTGGCGCTCAAACGCTGTCAAGATATCGCCAGAAGTTTGAATGCTGAACAGATCATCGCGGTGGCGACTAGCGCTGTGCGAGAGGCACCCAACGGGCAAGAATTTTTGCAGCAGGTCGAAGACGAATT
>JBBRMC010000406.1:0-4185 GCA_038231055.1 Leptolyngbyales cyanobacterium | reverse complement strand
GATGCCAAGTCCAGCGGGAAGTTGTGAGCGTTACGCTCGTGCATCACTTCCATCCCCAAGTTTGCCCGGTTGATCACATCCGCCCAGGTGCTGATGACTCGACCCTGAGAATCAATGATGCTCTGGTTGAAGTTGAACCCGTTCAGGTTGAACGCCATCGTGCTGATGCCCAAGGCGGTGAACCAAATGCCCACGACTGGCCATGCACCCAACAAGAAGTGCAAGGAACGGGAGTTGTTGAAGGACGCATATTGGAAGATCAACCGACCGAAGTAGCCGTGTGCTGCCACGATGTTGTAGGTCTCTTCTTCTTGTCCAAACTTGTAGCCCGCATTCTGCGATTCGTTCTCAGTTGTCTCACGCACCAATGAGGAGGTGACGAGGGAACCGTGCATCGCCGAGAACAAGGAACCACCGAAGACACCCGCAACGCCCAGCATGTGGAAGGGGTGCATCAAGATGTTGTGCTCCGCTTGGAACACCAACATGAAGTTGAAGGTGCCAGAGATGCCCAACGGCATACCGTCAGAGAAGGAGCCTTGTCCAATCGGGTAGATTAGGAACACCGCTGTCGCCGCTGCTACAGGAGCCGAGTAAGCGACGCAGATCCAAGGACGCATTCCGAGACGGTAGGAGAGTTCCCACTCACGTCCCATGTAGCAGAAGATGCCCAGCAGGAAGTGCAGCACGACGAGTTGGTAAGGACCGCCGTTGTATAGCCACTCGTCTAAGGAAGCCGCTTCCCAAATGGGGTAGAAGTGCAAGCCGATGGCGTTCGAGGACGGCACGACTGCACCGGAGATGATGTTGTTGCCATACATCAGGGAACCTGCGACCGGCTCACGGATGCCGTCGATGTCTACGGGGGGTGCCGCGATGAAGGCAATGATGAAGCAGATAGTGGCGGAGAGCAGGGTGGGAATCATCAACACGCCGAACCAGCCTACATACAGGCGGTTGTCGGTGGAGGTGACCCAGGAGCAAAACTGCTCCCACAAGTTGGCGCTTTCGCGTCTTTGAATTGTGGTGGTCATGGTAAATAATTACGGGGTTATGTTCCGAGTGGAACGGGATGTATGAAACTACATTAACGCTTTTGTGAAGAACTGTATATACATAACGCTACCGCTTCTCTGATGATTGCGATAAGTAAAGCTGATGACCTGAGTTTGTCGGTTGGGAAAGGGAAGCTATTCGTTTACTGCCGCTTGTCGCATTCTGCTTAGAAAAGCCTGTAGGCGATCGCTTTTAGGATGAGTCAGTACTGTGTAGGCAATTCCTTCTTCAGCAACTCGACCCTGATCGAGAAACATGACTCGGTTTGCCACATCGCGCGCAAACTGAATCTCATGAGTGACGACGACCATTGTCATTCCATGTTCGGCTAAATTTTGCATCACCTCTAGCACCTCCCCGACTAGCTCAGGATCAAGGGCACTGGTTGGCTCATCAAATAGCATGACCTTTGGGTCCATGCAAAGACTGCGGGCGATCGCGACTCGCTGCCTCTGTCCTCCAGACAATTGCTCTGGATACACCTCTGCTTTGTCTGACAAGCCGACTTGATCGAGATAGTGTCTGGCTCGTTCTTTGCTTTCAGCACGAGATTTGCCCAAGACTTGACGAGGAGCTAGCGTTAAGTTGTCTAAGACATTGAGATGGGGAAACAAATTGAACTGCTGAAAGACCATGCCAACATCCGATCGGAGCTGCCGCAGTTGCTTGTGGCTTAAGTTTGGCTGAGAAAGGTTCATCTCATTGACGGTGACTTTGCCACTATCGATTATCTCAAGTCGATTAAGGCATCTTAACAGCGTACTTTTGCCACACCCTGACGAGCCGATGACCGCTAACACTTCTCCTCGATTGACATAGCCACTAATCCCACGCAAAACTTTTAGAGAACTGTAGCTTTTCTCGACTTGCTCAAATTGAATGACGGGAGAATTGATGCCAGCTTTCATATTTAAGAAGAATATTGGACTCTAGACAGAGTTGGGATCGCTTCAAAGTACTCCATTGTATAGAAATAGCCCTGCTTCAGTCTCTCTAACTAATAGGGATTTTTATCATGATCCAGTTTCGAGGCACCCCGTTTCTGCGATCGCTATTGCTTGGTCTCCTGTGTGTTTTGCTAATTGGAGGCATTGCCAAGGCGCAAGAGAAAACTGTTTTAACGGTTGCTGTCGAGCCTCTCTTTCCACCTTTTGAATTTAAGGCACCTAACGGCGAGATTCAGGGATTCGATGTAGATTTGATTCGAGCGGTGGGTCAAGCCGCAGGATTTGGAGTTGAGTTTCGGAACATCACGTTTGATGGAATTATCCCCTCGTTGCAAGCAGGCACTGTCGATGCAGCCGTGGCAGCGATGACAATCACAGAGGCTCGATCGAAGGCGGTTTCCTTTTCGCGACCTTATTTTAGAGCCGGACTCGCGATCGCAGTCAGGCGAGGAAACAAAGGGATCAAGACATTAGATGATTTGCAGGGAAAGTCGATCGCGGTTCAGATTGGCACGACAGGAGCGAAGACGGCTCAAGGGGTTCCTAACGCTAAAATTCGCACATTTGATGCCGCAGTTTTGGCACTGCAAGAGTTGAGGAACGGTAACGTCGATGCGGTGATTGGAGATGCGCCTGTGTCGCTGTATGCCATCAAAACCGGAAATCTCGCAGGTATAGAAATTGTGGGAAACCTCTTGACTGAAGAGTTTTATGGAATTCCGTTGCCTCTCAATTCTGCAAACTTGCCGCGAGTCAATCAGGGACTCAACACGATTTTGCAAAACGGAACCTATGCCCAACTCTATAAAAAGTGGTTTAATGCTCAGTCGCCTCAACTGCCAGAGTCTGCCTTCCCCAACGCTCAAGAGACTCCAAAAACGCCAGTGGGATCGCTGAGTGTGATTGTTGCTGCTCTGCCGGCATTGCTGAAAGGTACTGTGGTTACGCTGCAACTCGCCGCCGTTTCGATATTTCTAGGATTAATTGCAGGTTCCCTGATTGGAGTTGCGCGGCTATCTGCCATTAAACCCGTGCGGTGGGCGGCGAGAGCCTACATTGAATTCTTTCGAGGAACGCCTCTGATCGTGCAGATTTTTATGGTCTATTTTGGGCTTCCCGCCATCTTTCAAGAGATTGGGCTTAACTTTACGCTTGATCGGTTTGTGGCAGCGATCGTGGCTTTGAGCTGCAATAGTGCTGCTTATATTGCGGAAATTGTTCGGGCGGGAATTCAGTCGATCGAGACGGGTCAATCTGAAGCCGCGCAATCTTTAGGATTAGACTCTGTGCAAACGCTGCGATACGTAATTTTTCCCCAAGCATTTCGACGCATGTTGCCGCCTTTAGGAAATGGGTTCATCACCTTGCTCAAAGATACAAGTTTGGTCGCTGTGATTGGCTTTGAGGAATTATTCCGACAGGGACAGCTAATTGCCGCAGAAAACTACCGACCCTTTGAACTCTATGCAGCCGTCTCATTTATTTATTTAGCGCTAACGCTGCTTTCATCACAAGGATTTAGCGTTTTAGAACACCGAATGAATTCTGCATACAGAGGAAAACCTAAAAAAAACTAATGCTGCCACAATCATGAATGAGAGTGCGACAGCCTGTTTGTCTAATTATTTCTTGAGTTGGGAACTGCTTGTCCTTGTAAAGACGAGCGATCGCGCCACAAAGTAATCGAGTTGCTAAGGGGCTGTAGCTGTGTGCCTGGAAAATAGAAGCGTAGAATCCGATCGCTAGTCCAGCCCAGTTTCCCTAAGTTGTAAGAACCGACTTGACTCAGCCCCACACCATGCCCAAATCCGCCCCCCACAAACGCATAGCCTTTGAGCGTTTTATTTTTATCCACTAGCGCATCCACATAAAACAGTAGGCTAGCAGGTGCCTCAAACGCATTTAACACATCATCTTTTTCTAGCTCGATCGTGCCTCGATCGGTGGTGACTGCAAGTTTTATAACTCGTCCACCTAGCGATCGCTGCATCACCTGTAATTTTTGAATAGTCTTAAAGTCTGCGAGAGGATGTTGAATGCTCTTTAAATAGGATTGAAAGTCTTGATTCAACTGAGTCAGCGCATTTTCATAACGCCAGCGAAACATCTCAGTGCCATCCTCATTAAAGCCCTTCTTTTGACCGATAAAAGCCCGCAGATTTTGCTCATTGGATAAGCTGCG
>JBBRMC010000405.1:0-4186 GCA_038231055.1 Leptolyngbyales cyanobacterium | reverse complement strand
GAAATCTTGCTGCGCGACCTGGATGTTGCTACCGATCCCTGGGGCGTAAAAGTGACGCGGGTTGAGCTACGTGACATCATTCCTTCAACCGCCGTGCAAGAGTCAATGGAATTGCAGATGTCAGCCGAGCGGCGCAAACGTGCCTCGATTTTGACCTCTGAAGGAGAACGAGAGTCTGCCGTTAACTCTGCGCGAGGCAAAGCCGAGGCTCAAGTTCTCGATGCCGAAGCTCGTCAAAAATCCGTTATTCTCGCTGCCGAAGCTGAACAGAAAAGTATTGTTCTCAAAGCCCAAGCCGAGCGACAGCAACAAGTGCTTCGTGCTCAAGCCACCGCCGAAGCCATTCAAGTGGTCACTCAAGCGTTGAAGAGCGATCCCCGTGCTGCTGAAGCTGGAAAAGTCTTGCTTGCCTTGAGCTATTTAGAGATGGGCACGATCGTCGGAAAGAGCGACAGCAGCAAAGTCATGTTCATGGACCCTCGTGGCATTCCAGGAGCGTTACAAGGGATGTTGTCGATGGTGGATGAAGGTAGCGGCAAAGCCTAACCCTCTTGTCCCGGCTCTAATCCTGAGTTGTTTTCGGTTTGGCATTGAGTGCACAGACCAAAAAACTCCAGCATGTGGTAATAAATCTTGAACTGATAAGACTTGTGCAACTGTGCTTCTAAGTTGTGAACGGGGCATTCGTCGATCGGAATCGAGTTACCGCACTGTACACAGGTTAAGTGGTGTCTGTCTTCTTTCACGAGGCTATATAGCGCTTCCCCGTTGGGTAACGTTCTCACCTGCACCATGCCTTCTAGCTTGAGTGCCTCTAGACTCCGATAAACCGTTGCTAGCCCCATACTCTGTTCACGGCTACGAAGTTCGATATAAAGATCCTGCGCTGAGATGGCTCGGTTCAGGATTTTTAATGTCGTCAAGAGGCGTTCTTGGTTGCGGGTGCGGGTTCTCATGAGAAGTAGGTACGATCGTCCAATGTAAATCTAAAAATTTGTCTACCTTAATTGTAGAAGTTCGTCTGTTTTCATCTAGCTGCGGTCTTAGAATGAAAAAGCTGTCGCTTTCAAGACGGTTTTTCTAGCAATCAGGACACGGCTGTGACTCAAAACTATCAAGCTCAAATCTATGTAACTCTTCGTCCTTCGGTCTTAGACCCGGCGGGAACGGCAGTCAAATCTGGGCTGTCGCACATGGGGTATAACAATGTTGAGCAAATTCGCATTGGTAAATATGTTGAGTTGACGATCGCCGCCGACACTGAAGATGCGGCTCGTCAGCAGTTAGACCAAATCTGTGATCAACTACTGGCAAACCCAGTCATTGAAAATTATCGGTTTGATTTGCAGCAGTTGTCTACACCTCTGAACGTCGGTTCATAAATAAAGGATAAAGGATGAACGTTGGAGTAGTGGTTTTTCCGGGATCGAATTGCGATCGAGATGTGGTTTGGGTGACCCAAGGCTTGCTCAAACAGCCAACCCGCATGATTTGGCATGAAGACAGCGATTTGTCTGATATCGATCTGGTGATTGTGCCCGGTGGGTTTAGCTATGGAGATTATTTGCGGTGTGGGGCGATCGCTCGCTTTTCTCCGGTGATGCAAGCCACGATTAAACACGCAGAACAAGGAAAGTTTGTTTTAGGAATTTGTAATGGATTTCAAGTCTTAACCGAGGCGGGCTTGCTGCCGGGGGCGCTGGTGAGAAATCGGGATTTGCATTTTGTCTGCGATCGTGTGCCCCTCAAAGTTGAGCGAACAGATTTACCTTGGACAAGGGGTTATCAAGCTGACTCTGTGATTACGCTGCCGATCGCCCACGGGGAGGGTAGCTACTACGCGGATGCTGATACGCTTAAGTCGTTAGAAGATAATCATCAAGTGTTATTCCGTTATTGCAATGCTGAGGGCAAGGCTGATCAGTTCAGCAACCCTAACGGCTCGTTAAATCAGATTGCTGGAATTTGCAATCGCCAAGGGAATGTGTTGGGCATGATGCCTCACCCCGAACGAGCCTCTGACCCAAGTTTGGGCGGCACGGATGGACTGCTATTATTTGAAGGAATGCTGGGAGAGATCGCGGCAACTCATTAGACTTAAAAGATTTTCGTTAAAGAAAAAGCGCTCTAATAATAGGGTGCTTTTTGATGTAAAGATTCACAAAAGTAAGGTGAAGGAATGTAAAGAAAACCGAACCAAATTCGATAACTTAACTGCCTCAAACAACCAAAATCCGAGGACAGCTTGATCCCTAAAAAATGAATGACTTTAAAAGTAAAGATGCTTAACAAAGATGAATGCTTGAAACTCTTGAAATCTCGTTAAAGTGCCGTGGTTGAAGATCAAGAAAGTTAACACAAATCCACTGGAAAAATGAAGATAGGTTTCAATAAGATGTAGAAGGTAAATCTCTTACCAATCTATTTCGATTCGACTTCACTTCTTGTCGTTTCAAGCAATTATTTAACCCTATGACTACAGCATTACAAAGACGCGAAGAGAATAATGTTTGGGATCGCTTTTGTAACTGGATCACCTCAACCGACAACCGCATCTACGTGGGTTGGTTTGGTGTTCTGATGATCCCCACCCTGCTCAGTGCGGCGATCTGCTTTATCATCGCCTTTATTGCTGCGCCTCCTGTTGATATTGACGGCATTCGTGAGCCTGTGTCTGGTTCTCTGCTCTATGGCAACAACATCATGACAGGCGCGATCGTGCCCTCTTCTAACGCGATCGGCTTACACTTCTATCCCATCTGGGAAGCCGCTTCGATGGATGAGTGGCTCTACAATGGCGGTCCTTATCAACTCATTGTGCTGCACTTCTTGCTGGGCGTGTTTTGCTACATGGGTCGCCAGTGGGAACTATCCTACCGCTTGGGAATGCGTCCCTGGATTTGCGTGGCTTATAGCGCTCCGGTGTCGGCGGCAACGGCGGTCTTTTTGATCTATCCGATCGGGCAGGGTTCTTTCTCTGACGGAATGCCCCTTGGCATTTCGGGTACCTTCAACTTTATGATCGTGTTTCAAGCCGAACACAACATCTTGATGCACCCCTTCCATATGTTGGGTGTAGCGGGTGTGTTTGGTGGCGCGCTGTTCTCAGCGATGCATGGCTCGTTGGTGACTTCATCTCTAGTTCGCGAGACGACTGAAAACGAGTCGCAAAACGCGGGCTATCGATTTGGGCAAGAAGAAGAAACCTATAACATCGTGGCAGCCCACGGCTACTTTGGTCGGTTGATCTTTCAATACGCGTCCTTCAACAACTCTCGTTCCTTGCACTTCTTGTTGGGTGCATGGCCCGTCGTGGGCATTTGGTTCACTGCCTTGGGCATCAGCACGATGGCATTTAACCTGAACGGATTCAACTTTAACCAGAGCATTCTCGACTCTCAGGGTCGAGTCATCAGTACTTGGGCAGATATGATCAATCGTGCCAACTTAGGGATGGAAGTGATGCACGAGCGCAACGCTCACAACTTCCCGCTTGACCTAGCGGCTGGAGATGCGTCTCCCGTGGCTCTGCAAGCTCCTGCAATTCACGGTTAAAGATTCAGGACGATCGCTCAACGAAAACGCCTCGTGATGGGGCGTTTTTTTGTGGTCTCAGCTCAGTTTCACCACAGGCTGATCGTCTACAAGAGTTTGGGCGGTTAGCAAGTCCTCGACGGTGATACGAAGAAAGCGCTGGTCGTCTACCTGAAAGTTGACTTTGATGCGATCGCTCCCTGGCGAACCGTGGGGGTCAAGTTGAGCGATGTTGCGTGCCCCGTCTCGATCGTTGAGGGGCTGCACTTGAGTTTGGCTGCTGGCAAGACTGCGGGTGACGAGACGATCGCCATCAAAATAGACTTCTGTTTGAGCTGTTTCATTTCCTAACTCGCCGATGATTAGCTCAATGCTAGGCTGATTCTCTAAAGATGCCCCTAGCACTAACTCAATCGGATTTTGCATCGGGTAAGGCTGTCCAGCTTTAATCAGGGGATGCCAACTGTGAGATTTATTGCGCCGATCCCAATAGCGAATGCCATAGCCGTGATAGAGAAAATCCTTGAGCTGAATGCCCTGGCTGAGTTGCAACGCTCCTTGGGCGATCGCTTCAAACGGCTTTTCACATCGAATCTTTGAGCTATCAAAATATTGCCGCACCCACGTCTGCACCGCCGGAATCTGAACCGTT
>JBBRMC010000404.1:0-4192 GCA_038231055.1 Leptolyngbyales cyanobacterium | reverse complement strand
TGCTAAGGTGATTTTTGTCGAGTCTAGTTTGAGTGTTAACGGCACCCACCGCACTTATCGTGTAGCAGGGCAGTTGTTTTTTGTCTCGATCGACGAGTTTCTAGCCGCGTTTAACTTTAAAGAAAGATTAGAATCGGTGGCGATCGATTTCTCGTCGGCTCATCTCTGGGATCAGACGGCAGTTAATGCGATCAATAAGGTTGTCGTTCAGTTTCGTCGCCACGGAACCGAGGTGAAACTGGTTGGGTTAAATGAAGCGAGTACGACGTTACTCACCAAGCTGACGGATTTGGATCAATCTGCTGGCTTAAGCGAATCACCCATTCTCTAGTTAAGGGCAGACCTCTCAAGGATTCACGTCTTGCTTGCTCCAGCTACGATCGACTTCTTGGTGATAGAGATAGCGATTTTGCGGGTCTCCTCTTAGTTCTAGATGGTCAACCTGATTGGGGTCTAATAACAGCAGACAAAAGTGCGGCAACGGGTCAGTCGAGGTAGGCGGCAGAGGCGAAGAACTCTCGCTTTTTGGTTTGCCAGGATGCGCCCAATTAAATTGAACTCGCGCATTATCAGAAAGGTCTTGCCACATCGATCGCCGCGCCTGCTGTAGTTCCTCGTCGGGATGGTCATCTTTCACGATCGTCAACGTTCCCAAGAGCCGAAACTGCTCACGAGTATTGGGAAAATACCAGCAGACTTCTGCCCACGCAGAATGCTCGACCTGCTCGACTTTTTCACTGCGATCGTCTGCGATAAATTTCAATTGATTGGTGTCGTCTCGAAATCCCCGAAACACAACAGTGCGGTTAGCGGGTTTACCATCGGGGCGAACGGTTGCCAGTTGCAAATAGCGGGCATAGACGAGAGAACGATTGCGGTGAAGGGCACGCGCGATCGCCGATCTCCAGGGAGCAAGAACCATTAAAACTAAAGATAAGGGACAGATTAAAGCGTATCGGGATCAATTCCTCTTGCTCTTAACTTAGCAAGCAACTCTTCTCGCAGTTGACGTTCCTGTTCAACCTGTTCTAACGCCAATTCGGTCTCTTGTCGCGCCTGCTCGGTATCGGTCAGCACCCAATTGCCCTGAGCATCAAACCATCTCAGCCACAAACGATCAACTCCCTCAAACGTGCCTTGCCAAAGTCCCAGACCTAGTTCTAAATCAGGAATCCAAATGCGGGGATTATCTGCGTCAAGGGGCTGCTCTTGATAGTGCCCGCCCGTTAGTTGAAAGAAGTGCAGCCGATCAGTGTAGCGGCTAAACACAACATAGTAAGGAACGCGCAAAATCTGTTCATAAACCTCCCACTTGCGAGGCGGAATCTCTTTAACTGGCTCACTCTGACCGTTACTCGATTCGGGTGCTACAGTTTCTAACTTAGAACTGGTGTCAGACGAGATTTCTGACTCAGCATAGATTCCCAGATCCTCTTTCTCAGTGCCGGGAGACAACAACTCGACGACCACAAACGGATTCACGCCTTCTTGCCAGATCACATAGCTAGAGCGGAGGTCTTTGCCTTCATAGAGACGCGACACGCCAACTACGCCAAACCAATCAGGGCGTTTGTACCATTGCGGGTGTCGAGAATCGTAATAGAGATTGAGGTCTGACCCTGTGAAAATCTCGTCGTCTGCAAATCGCGGACTGCGGAACGCCCGAGTCAGAAGTTGGGGCTGTAGAGCGTGATATTCGTCGGGCAAGCCAGGTTCCTCTGGATTTTCGCTGGGCAGATCGTACATCGTGGGCAACGTCACCCTTGGCGACAGAGGCGGATCGGGAAAGAACCGTGCGTGCGGTGGCATAGGTAAGGATCGAGGCAAGGTTGCTCTTATTGTGCCTGATGAAGAGAGGAAATGGCGCGTTCTGTCTTATAGATGAGATGATAACGGCGATCGTTTCGCCATAATTTTGAGAGGGGTGAGAAATGATTGGGCGGGTCTCGATCGAGATTTGAAATTGCGTCTATACTCGATCGACAGATTTATAGTTCAAACGAACTAAAGAAAATAGTGATTGTCAAAATCAAATACTAGATGTAGAGTGTATTAACTAATTTTTATCCTAAACTCGCATCATATAGCGTTAGTTAGTTCAGCGATTATCCCCTGACACACGGAGTCCCTCATGGTTCGAGACATTATCAGACCCAAAGATATTTCTGACTCAAGCGGTCAGACTATCCACCAGTTTGAAGGGCAATTTCCCGCTTCTGCCCCGGCTGCAAACCCAGTTTTTTATCGCACTTATAGCCGCAAGCTGAGTGACGATCGCCGCGAATCATGGGCACAGGTTAGCCAGCGCACGATTCAAGGCATGACCGATTTAGGTCAGTTTACCCCTCAAGAGCGGGCACTCGTCGAGCGGATGCAGCAAACCATGCGCTGTCTTCCATCAGGGCGTTGGCTCTGGGTGGGCGGCACGGGCTGGATTGAGAAACCCGAAAACTTCTCAGGTGCCTATAACTGCACAAGCACTAATGTCATCGACTGGAAAGCCTTTGGGCTAATGATGGATTTGGCAATGATGGGCTGCGGCACTGGAGCGGTTCTGGAATCAAAGTACACCAATCAGCTTCCTGCCATTCGCAATCGCCTGGTTGTAAAGCACGTTAGCGAAATTGGCACCGCCCCCTTAGAAAATCGCCAAGAGAAGACACAGATTTCGGTTGAAGGCAATCAAGTCACCATTCGCGTGGGTGACAGCCGCCAAGGTTGGGTCGCGTCTTATCAGGGGCTATTAGAACTCTGCACCGACGATCGCTTCACCCATGATGTAGAAGTCACGATCGACCTCAGCCACGTCCGACCTGCCGGAGAGCGACTCAAAGGATTTGGTGGTATGGCAAACCCCGTCCGCCTACCGGGATTGTATGAACGCTGTGCCAAAATTTTGGATCGTGCCATTGACCGTCAACTCACCTCGATCGAGTGCTGCCTACTGATTGATGAAGCCGCTGCCTGTGTGGTTGCTGGAAACATTAGAAGATCAGCGGGGATGCGTCAAGGAAGCAGCGAGGATACTAAGTTTGCTGGCGCTAAAGAGAATCTCTGGCAGCAAGACGTTGAGGGCAATTGGAGAATCGACCCCGATCGCGATGCCCTGAGAATGGCAAATCACACTCGCGTCTATCACCATCAGCCCACCGCTCAAGAATGTACCGACGCGGTGCGCAAACAGTTCTATTCGGGGGAAGGTGCGATTCAGTACGCGCCGGAAGCGATCGCCCGATCGAACGCAGATATTCTCACCACGCCTGAGTTAAAGACCGAATTTTTGCAGGCTTACAACGCAGGTCAAGGAAGTCAGTGGATTCAGGCAAGTCATCCTCAAATGACCGAGCAAGAGTTAGAGCATCGGTTAGGACGCTACGGGCTGAATCCTTGTGGTGAAATTTTAGGCGAGAACTTCCACTGTAATTTGTCTGAGGTTCACCTCAATCAACTTGACCCGTTTGACTACCAAGAGCAAGAAGACGCATTTACCGCCGGGGCATTATCGGTCGCAGCGTTGCTGAATCACAAGTTCCAAGAGCCGCGCTATCAATATTCTCGTGAGCTTGACCCGATCGTCGGAGTCTCGTTCACTGGGCTATTCGACTTTTTTGTGAATGCGTTCGGCGTAGAGTGGCTGCGCTGGTGGGAAGCAGGCAGACCAGATACGGTCAACGGCTTGGAGTTTAGACAAAAAGAACAGGATTATCTGACTCGCTGGCGCAGCACCGTGCATCGGGTGGTGTGGGACTATTGCGATCGCCATGACATTAAGCGTCCGAATCGCTGCACAACGGTTCAACCTGCGGGAACCAAGTCGCTGCTGACAGGTGCGAGTCCGGGATGGCATCCGCCCAAAGCCCAACGCTTCATTCGGCGGATTACGTTCCGCAAAAATGATCCCGTCGCGCTGGCGTGTTTAGATTACGGCTACAGCATTGTGCCATCGCAGTCTGACAAAGACGACACAGGCAACTTGCTCAACGACCCGTTTGATCCTCGCTGTACTGAGTGGCTGGTTGAGATTCCGGTTGAGGTGCCTTGGGCAGTGTTACCGGGAGCTGACCAGGTTGAGATTGAGAAATTCTCTGCGCTAGCTCAGATGGATTTTTATATGCAGGTGCAGCGGTTTTACACGACGCACAACACGAGTGCCACGATCGAGCTTCGTGAAGACGAGATCGATGCCTTAGCA
>JBBRMC010000403.1:0-4199 GCA_038231055.1 Leptolyngbyales cyanobacterium | reverse complement strand
TATTCGGAAGAAATGTGTGGGTTAGAAGCGCTCGATCGTTTGAAAGAAACCCTCTATCCCAACAACGAAGACCCGGCACAGGTTTACTACAAAGAAACGACGCTGCGGGTGGTGCAAGACCAAGGTCAATACAGTCTTGAAATTTATCTACCTGGTATTGAGAAAAGTCAGATCGAACTTAGCAAAACGGGCGACGAGCTGAATGTCCGGATTGGAAATCACCGCCGCAATTTAGTGTTACCTCAAGCTTTGGCGGCTTTGAATCCAGCAGGGGCAAAGATGGAGGATGACTATCTCAAAATTCGGTTTGCTGATCCAGCGCGAGTTTAAAGACTATTCGCTGTCGATCGCAAGAGCTTCTTCTAAAGCGGGTTCGATCGCTGACTTAGGTTGTTTGCCATCAAGAAGACAACTTACGGTCATGTCGCCCATCACATTAATGGCGGTGCGACAGCGATCGAGAAACCAATCGACCGTCACCAAAATTGCAATGTATTGAGTGGGCAAACCCACCGATGAAAACACCAGCGTCATGGTCACCAGTCCTGCATTGGGAATTCCGGCTGCGCCAACCGACGCAAAAATTGAGGTCAAAATGACGATAATCTGCTGCGGAAAGGGCAGATTTTGTCCAATCACTTGAGCAATAAACAACGCTGCCATCGCTTCATAAAGTGCGGTGCCGTCATTGTTGAAGTTGCTGCCAACTAATGCGCCTAAGGATGCAGAAGACTCTCGCAACCCCACTTTTGTTTGCAGCGCCTCGAACGTGATGGGCATCGTCACGGTTGAGGAGGATGTCGAAAAAGCTGTGAAGAACGCATCCGAGCCGCCCGATAGAAACTTTGCAGGACTGACCCACGAGCCAAGTTTGACGCGAGTTAAATAGTAGCAAGCCTGTAAAAACAAAGCCAGCAACACTGCCAAAATAAATGCTCCAAGGGACTTAAACGGTGCAAATCCTTCTAGCGCAATCGTTCTTGCTACAATGCCAAACACCGCTAATGGAATCAAAACAATCACCCAATTGAGAACGTGAATGATCGCCTCATATAAAAACGTGATCACCTGTTCTAAGGGCTTGTAGTCGGATTTACCTTGCTTGGTCTGTTCTGATTTGAGCGCTCGAAGTGCAATGCCAAAAGTCAGCGCGATCACAATTAGCTGAATTACATTGTTATCAACCAACGGTTTTAGCACCGCATCTGGAACGCTAGTCTGTACGAGTGACCAAGGATCGACCGTCACACTGCCTGTACTTTCTCCGACAGGTTTGTTAATTTGTCCCCAAGTTCCGGGTCGAACGACGTTAGCAACGAGCAAGCCAATCACGATCGCAACTGTCGTATTGGTCAATAGCAGACTCGTTAATTTGCGACCTGACCGACCAGGAATATTTGCTGTCATAAACGTGTGCAACACTGCCATCAAAATCAGCGGAGTTGCTAAGGCACGGAGGGCTTTGAGAATCAGATCACAGGGAACCGCCAGATTATTGATAATTGCTTTGTTACTGGGATCAGGGTTTCCAGCACCGAAGAAAATGCCGACGACGATCGCTAAAATCAGCGCGACTAAAATTTGCACATAAAGCGGAACGGTTTTCCCAAATAGACGAATGCCAGATTCAGCGTCGCTCATACCTTTGCCTAGATAGTTCAATCAGTTGATGCATTTAACATAGCCTTGAATTTTCTCTAGTATTGGTTTTTTTAGAATTTGAGGAAGTGTTCCTTGAAGCCGATTTACTGTTTATCAATCCGTCGAATCTGTCGCGCTTCTTCTAAAACTCCTTCAATATCTTCGCTTGACCAACGGTGCACATAGTTTACCTTCACTTCTTCTAACAAATCGGTGATTAATGATTGCACCTCTTGAAGCGATCGCTGGTCTGTCATCTCACTCGTCAATGCCTGCCCAAAGTTTTTGATTAATTTATTGATTAATTCTTTCCCTGCTTTATCTTCTAACGCTGCTGCGATCGCGCTGTATGCCCCTTCGGTCACATCGCTGACTAGGCGCTCATTGATTTGTCGAGGTAAGTCACCGACGAGAGGCACTGCTTTTAGCCCTTGATATGCAGGAGATTGACTAAGAATTGCCTCAACGTTGTGCCGCAACAGCGCTTCTAAATCCGGCTTAATTTTAGGCAGCACTTTATAGACAGTTAACTTCATCAGGTGACTGGTGAGTTCTTGAATTTCGTCGCGCTGATTGAGGTCAACATAAGGACGAGATGCGGCTTGAGTTAGCCATCGCGAGAGTTCTCCGCGTGCGATCGAGGTTTGCACTCGATCGATGACCTGCACGACGACAACTTCTGCAAGCTCTTCTGAAATGTTAGAAATCAATCCTTGACTTGTCTGGGCACGAATCAGTTCCCAACTGATGAATCCTGCTTGTTCTAAGCGCAGTGCTACAGGAATGACTCGCAGTAATCGCCAGACGGGTAACAGCAAAAACACATCATACCAACGCCATAACATTGCATCAAACCAGCTCAGACTTTTATATCTGCGGCTGAGGTAGAAAGTTCGTGCCAGGAATTCTAGCCCAAAGAGGGCAACAAACGGCAAATCGAGAAGCCAGAATCGATCGGTAAGTTCGCCATTCTCTCCGATCGTTCGATAGTAGTTAACGGTGATTAAAGGACGAATCTCGCGATCGAAAAATCGTAGTTCGTTGTCAACGCCCTTTTGCTGAAGGTAGGTTGCACTCCAAAACTGATTGAATGCCTGACGAGCTGATTCGTTGCGACGTTGCCCAAAAACCTGCTCCCGCATTCGATTTTTGATTTTCTCTAATGCACCACTCTTGTTTATGCCTGCAAACGGGTTGCTCTGAATCATGTCGTTGCTGAGATCGCGCAACTCCTGTAGCCGTTGACCTACTTGCGGATTTTGCAATCCTCCTTGTTGAAGATCTCCCTTTAAATCATCGATCGCTTGTAAATATTGTGTCGTGTCGCGATGGGGTTCGATGCCTTTCACAGGGTCATAGCTCTGCGTCACAATCGGCACTCGTCGGAACCAAAAGTCGCGCCACTGCACGTAGGTTAAATCAAAGACAACAAGACCCAAATTGGCGACCGCGATCGCCGCCATCATCCGCTCAAACCAAAGATTTTTGCGACGAGATGCTTTATTAAAGGCTGGAGAAGGAGTCATACATTACCGAAGTTCCCGCTTCTAAGCCTACTACACAGTGAGAGGTGAAACGGGACTCGGCATAAGACACTTTATTGAGGAGATTAAATCATTCAGAAGCCGATTATTGGCTCGATCGGCTACTTAACATCGGACAGTAGTATTGTGGAGCTAATGACATAGCGAGTTGAGTAGGAGCGAGTTTAGCTTCCATTTGTCTCTCAAGTTGCTCAGCTTCTTGTCGGGTTGTCACATTTGAGCTAGCCGTCTCTAGAAATTGCATCGATTCTCGATAGGTGTTTTCCATAATTTCTTCTTCAGACTTTCCAACTTGTCGCGCTTGACAATAGTCTTTAGCCGCCGCCGTCAACAAGTCCGGACTGTTCTCTACTAACTTCGTGAGGGTGTTGTTTCCGTAGGAATCCTGTCCTAAAATCTTTTTGACTGCCGCAAGATAAGCCACATCTTTTTTAGCGTCTTTTGCGGCTTGGACAGCGTTAAAACCACAGACCGATCGAGTGAGGTCAATGACCTGTTTTGAGACGGTTTGCATATAACACTCGTAGTCTGGGTTAGTAGCAGCAGAGACAGGTAACGTCAGTAAAGAGCTAGACGCGATCGAGAGAGCAGAGCCAATCAGTATCTTGAGCATGAGTAAATTGAGAAATGCTATGTTTCAAACATCACTCAATTTAGATAAAGCTTCGGTACAGTTCTGAGCGTTTCTTGTGAAGTGTTGATGGATTATCTGAACGTAGCATAATGCTGTTATTAACTTCGTTTGACACATGGCAGACTCACCAATGCTCTAATTCCTCAGACGATTTATTAGAGGTAGTCTCTCAGAGGGAATTAGTTCCCCAACCCTGTCACTTCTTAAGAAAAATTTGCGTCGATTTTCAAACGGCTCCTAAAGACGTGATTTCTACGATCGATCGTCTTCAACCAGATTTGATTATCTGTTGTGGAATGGCAGAAAGCCGTCTAACTTTGACGGTGGAGTCAAACGGCAAATTTCAGGGCAGTGTGTTGAAAACTCCAATTGACTTAGAT
>JBBRMC010000402.1:0-4202 GCA_038231055.1 Leptolyngbyales cyanobacterium | reverse complement strand
TGCTGTAGTTAGTTCTAGCCCAGCTCAAGGACAAATTAGACTCACTGATCCTGAAGGTTTCTTATTTTCTAACGTCATCTTGGTCAAGCTGTTTGAGACCTTTGACAGTGACTCTTAAAAACGTCTAGAACTTGCTTCCAGGGAATTCTTGAAAGGAGTTGATATCTTCTTGACTGCGGTGCTGCCTTGAAATAAAAACTTCTTCTCAAAGTCCTGTGCTATGGACTGGATATAGCGCTAAATGGTCAGTTCTAAAATGCTTTTTGCCCCAGAAACCAACTCAGATGAACACCTGCTCAAAAAACTTCATTAAGTAGTATGTACTTAAGTTTAATGCCTTTGCGCGATGAGCAGAACTTGTGATTTAGCGATCTAAAAATTTCGTGATTCTAAAGATATCTTACAAACTTAGCATTAATTCATGAAGGATTAATTCCTAAAATACGTCAAATCTAAAAATCATCTTGAGGGATACGACTTAGGATGCCATCATGTCCCTATAGTTCCTAGGAAGTTTCCTCTCTCAGCCACATTGTTTTGCTTAAATGCAACGATTTAGAACTCAACTCTTAAGAAAAGGGGTATTCCATGACGATCGCCGTTGATAAAGACATTGAAGCAACCCATCAGCTCGACTCCGAAGAAACGCTAAAGAAAAAGATTGGCATTCCGAAAGAAATTTTAGCGGGTGAATGTCGGGTTGCCGTTACCCCAGATACCGCTAAGATTCTGCAAAAATATGGCTTTGAAGTATTAGTTGAAAGCGGGGCTGGAGTCGCCGCAAATTTCTGTGATGATGCCTATCAACAGGCAGACTGTCAGATTGTTCTTAACGTTGAAGCGCTCTGGACAGAAGCCGATTTAATCTTAAAAGTGCGGGCACCTGATCATCATCCCACGCTCGACAAACACGAGACAGAATTACTCAAAGAAGGTGGGACGTTAATCAGCTTTATTTGGGCAGCACAGAATCCAGACTTGATGCAAAAACTGTCGGCAAGAAAGGCAACTGTCTTAGCGATGGATGCCGTACCTCGGATCAGTCGGGCGCAAAAGCTAGATGCTCTTAGCTCAATGGCGAACATTGCTGGATATCGGGCAGTGGTCGAAGCCGCTAACCAATTCGGACGATTTTTCACCGGGCAAATTACGGCGGCGGGTAAAGTCGCCCCGGCAAAAGTGATGGTGATCGGAGCCGGAGTTGCTGGGCTAGCTGCGATCGGAACCGCGAGAAGTCTAGGCGCGATCGTGCGGGCGTTTGATACTCGTCCCGTCGTCAAAGAGCAAGTCGAAAGTTTGGGGGCTGAGTTCCTGGAGTTAGATTTCAAAGAAGACGGCACCGGGACGGGCGGGTATGCCAAAGTCATGAGTCCCGAATTTATCAAAGCGGAGATGGACCTGTTTGCGGCTCAAGCTAAAGAGGTTGATATCATCGTCACGACTGCGTTGATTCCCGGTAAGCCTGCGCCGACGTTGATCACCAGAGAGATGGTCGAGAGCATGAGAGAAGGCTCCGTAATTGTGGATATGGCAGCCGAGCAGGGTGGCAACTGCGAAGTCACAAAACCTGGAGAAATTTATCGCTACAACGGGGTAACCATCATCGGGTTAACCGATCTGCCGAGCCGCATGGCAAATCAAGCTAGCCAGCTTTATAGCAAAAACTTGTGTCATCTACTCGATGACATGGGCAGAAATGACAATCATCAAATCGATTTAGACGACGAGGTGGTGAGGGGGGCATTAGTCGTTCATAACGGCGAAATCATGGCTCCGCCGCCCCGACCTGCGGCTCCTCCTCAAGTGGCACCGACTCCACAATCAGAGGTTCAGTCGATCAAAGCCCAGCCGAAGAAGAATTTGGGCGGACTGTGGGCAGGACTGATTGCAGTCGTGTTAGTCGCGATCGGAGCCACTGCTCCTGCCTCGTTCTTGTCACACTTCACGGTTTTTGTCTTAGCGTGTTTTGTCGGCTGGCAAGTGATCTGGAACGTAAAACCCGCTCTACACACCCCGCTAATGAGTGTCACCAATGCCATTAGCGGCATCATCATCGTCGGCGGAATGCTGCAAATTTCTGGCGCGCCGACTTCGCCCACCACGATTTTGGGCGCGATCGCCATCCTAGTCGGCACCATCAATATTTCTGGTGGTTTTTTGGTGACTCAACGAATGCTCAAGATGTTTCAACGATAATCAACAATGTCAAATAACTTGATGACCGTCGCTTATATTGCGGCAAGTGGTTTGTTTATTCTCAGCTTGGTGGGGCTGTCAAATCAGGAAACGTCTCGCAGAGGCAATCTCTACGGAATTGTGGGAATGCTGATCGCCTTTGTGGCTACGGCTCTGGGCAGTAGCGCAACGAATTATGGTGTGTTGGTCGGCGTGCTGTTGCCAGGAGTCCTAATTGGGGCGAGTTTGGCATCTCGTGTGGCAATGACCGAAATGCCAGAATTAGTCGCCGTTCTGCACAGCTTTGTGGGAATGGCGGCAGTGCTAGTGGGGATTGCGAATTATTTGCAACCTCAGACGCTGACAGGCGGGGAAGCCACGATTCATGAGATTGAAGTGTTTCTCGGTGTGTTTATCGGAGCGATCACCTTCACCGGCTCGATCGTGGCATTTGGCAAGTTGCGTGGCGTTCTCAGCAGCAAACCGCTGATGCTACCCGGTCGTCATTTGCTAAATCTGGCGCTGTTAGGAATCTGTTTCTGGCTCGGTGTTCAGTTTATGGGAGGGGGCAGTGTCACCGGATTGCAGTCACTGCTGATCATGACTGCCGTAGCGTGTTTGTTAGGCATTCATCTTGTGATGGCGATCGGGGGTGCCGATATGCCCGTCGTGATCTCGATGCTCAACAGCTACTCAGGTTGGGCAGCCGCCGCAGCCGGATTCATGCTTTCAAATGATTTACTGATTATCACCGGGGCGCTAGTGGGCAGCAGTGGTGCGATTCTTAGCTACATCATGTGCAAAGCGATGAATCGCTCGTTTATCAGCGTCATCTTAGGCGGATTTGGAGCTGCCGCCGGAACGACTTCTCAAAGCAATCAGCCGACTGGTGAGGCAAAATCGGTCTCGATCGAAGACACGACCGAGCTTTTAGAAAACGCCAAGAGCGTGATCATCGTCCCTGGTTATGGGATGGCGGTTGCTCAAGCACAGCATCCGATTTCTGAAATCACCAAGACGTTGCGCGATCGTGGCATCAAAGTTCGGTTTGGTATTCACCCCGTTGCAGGTCGTCTGCCCGGACACATGAACGTCTTGTTAGCCGAAGCGAATGTGCCCTATGACATCGTGCTCGAAATGGACGAAATTAACGAGGACTTTCCTGAAACCGATGTGGTGCTGGTCATTGGAGCCAATGACACGGTGAATCCGAGTGCGATGGAAGATCCGGGGAGTCCGATCGCTGGAATGCCCGTTCTCGAAGTCTGGAAAGCCAAAACCGTGATCGTCATGAAGCGCAGTATGGCAAGTGGCTATGCAGGGGTCGAAAATCCGCTGTTCTATAAAGAAAACGCTCGTATGCTGTTTGGCGACGCTAGAAAGAACGCCGACGCTATTGTAGGCAAATTGAGCGCTCTGGTTGCTTGTTAAAGTTGTGTGGATAGTAGGGGCTAGTTTGAGCATCGAACAGCCTCTACTATGGATTGCACGAGAATCAAGCAGGTCACGTTCTCCACAAAGCAGGACTATTAGCCCTCCTACTCATATCTGGGTTATCAAGGGCAGGACGATCACTTTTTGCTAGTTCCGTGCCACAATTTTTCCTGAGTGCTCTACGATCTAGGGGCTTCCTCTCTAGCTGATGTAATCTTAATGAACTTAAATAACTCGATGAATCTTAAAAGGCTGCGTCTGCCTGTGGCGCAAGTTGTGACGGCAAGTTTATTCGCGATCGCGCTCCCGATCGCGCCAGCCAGCGCGTTTTCTGGCAGTGATCGCAGGGATTACGAATCCTGTGCAGGTGATTTGATTCGCGCCAAAGTGTCGGCGGCAGAGGCTGCTAATGCCTGTGGTCAAGCACTCAAACCCAACGATTTGGGCAACTGCGTCAACCGCATTGCCGATGAGAAAGTGTCAGCAGCAGATGCGCTATCGGTCTGTGGGCGAGTGCGACGACCCGTTGAGGCGGCAAGCTGCGTGGTAGGCATTCGTCGAGGCGTGGCAGACACGGCGATCGTAGACGTGTT
>JBBRMC010000401.1:0-4204 GCA_038231055.1 Leptolyngbyales cyanobacterium | reverse complement strand
TTGCTCGGTCGGCTCTAACCAGGCTGATGGTTGGCTAAGCTTGAGAGTGTCTAGCGAACTCCGGCGATGGAGGTGCTTGCGACGATTGCGGCGTAAACTTCCTTCAGACTCGCGACGAGGAACATAGGCACTTCCACTCTTAAGATAGCTCGGGCGAAACGACTGAAGAGATGAGTTGTGGCGACTTAATGAAGTACGGGCGTTCATGCAATTCTCACTAAACTTGTGGGTTTAAGCTGATAAACTCTCTACTTGAAGTTTCTCTGTCTACACGTTGTAAACCAATACATCTAGGGCTAGATCTTGAATGAGTTAACAATTCTGACGGTTGGATATAGGGGACTTCAAGCCGAGTTATCGATATTTCTGAAAGACAGGAGCATGACTAAAGCAGCAAGAAGACTTACCGTAAAGGGTCTTCACCAGAAGACGCAGATCGTCAGGAAACGAGTTGCATCTTCACAAAAGCTTTGTACTTTCTTAACATTCCCTCATAGGAAAAGAACTAACTGGGTGCGATCGCCCAGCGTTTGTTGAGAGAAGTCAAGCCAGGGCGCAGTGACTCGCTAGAAGTTGATAAAATGCAGTCTAGTTCAGCGATCGTGCCAGCTTTAATCTGGTTCTAAAAACGGCTTATGACGACCATATTTTCCTACCCCAATACGACCGATTTGGCTTCAGATGATTATTTGGTGGTGGGTCTAGCGACTTGCTTTATCAAAGACGATAATGAGGTTCATCAAGTCAAAATCGTTGAGCCAATTCCATCGGCAGCTTTAGAAGCGATCGTCAAGGGCATCCCTACGTCTTATGAGATGGCAGTTGCAACCACGATTGGCACAGTGATTGTAGAAGAAACGCCTCAGTTGCCCGATGGGTTCCCGATCGAGGCTCAGTTTTGTGACGATTTTGTTTACCGAGCCACCGCCGCCGCCCGGACTTACAAGGCAAAGCCAGTCGCCCAGACTCATATCGCTGTAGGCAGCCGCCGCACCGATTTTAATCACTCCACCGAGCGCAAGCGGGTTTTAAACTCAGAGCGCATCGTCAGAACAGAAGACAACGTGAAGCAACACGAGCACACCCATAAGGTCTTGTAGAGACGCTTCGCTGAAGCGTCTCCTCTGCTTTCAAATCAAGCATGATGCCATCTCCAAAAAATCTATCTCCTATAGAATAGTACAAAAGTACTTAAATTTCAACTGTCATCGAACCTCATCACGCCCTCTTAGAAAATTTGACCCATGCTAAAGCTTTATGGTGTAGGACGCAGTCGTGCCTCGATCGTCCAGTGGTATCTCGAAGAACTAGCCATTCCCTACGAGTTCATCGTGTTGGATTTGCAAGCGGGAGATTTGTCGCAGCCAACTTTTAAGGCTATTAATCCGTTTAGTAAAGTCCCGGCGATCGTCGATGGGGGCTTCACCCTCTGGGAGTCGGGCGCGATTCTCATGTATCTCGCTGAAAAGTACAGTACAGACGCTGACTCTCTAGAGAACCGAGCCACGATCGCGCAATGGGTTCTGTTTGCCAACTCAACGCTAGCAACGGGCATTTTTACCGAAGCTAGCCGAGAAAAGGAAACGCCTCGCTTAATGAACCCATTGAACGAGCTTTTTCAGCGTCAGCCGTTTGTGTTGGGCGATCATTTCAGTGTGGCAGATGTGGCAGTAGGTTCTATGCTGTCCTACATACCGATGATGTTAAAGCTTGACTTGAGCGCCTATCCCGGTGTGACTAGCTACATTCAGCGCATGGCAGAGCGTCCGGCTTTTGCAAAAGCGATCGGGGGTCGCAGTTAGAATTCAGAGGTGATGCAGCTAGTTAGTGGAGTGAGGCTACTCTTCAATGAGGTAAAAACTCATCACTCATCACTTCCACTAACTGATAAGGGCACTGACGAGAAAATGTCTCGGATGACAGTCGAGTCTCTGCTTTCGCTTGCTTGACCGCTTGGAGATAGCACTGATCAAAAACATCTTCAAGAAAAGGCTGGAGGCTAGACGAGTCGTCGAGCGCTTCCCGAATGCGTCTACGATGCTCGATAATACTGCCTTCCCAACTGCCAGATCTGCGATCGGGTTGAAGCTGCCATCTGAGAAAATGAACCAACACAACAATCAGGTTGCTCTTTAAGCTCCTTCGCTCACTCCTCCCCATCTCTCCTATTTCCTCGATCAGATTCTTCCAATCCACATGGTCATAGTCGCGACTCCGCAGTTTTTCTAAAGTCGTCTCGATCCATTTCAGATAATCGGTTTCGTACTGAGTTTTGAGACCAGCCTCTAGAGGAGTCATGGCTATTTCTACAGGAGATGTCTTTATTAAAAAGCAAGATCCACAAAAAAGGGGCAGTGTTATCTACCCCTTCTTTGTGATTAAGTTTCGTTTAATATCGAACTATCTAAAACCAACGGCTGCTTGCCAAACGAAAGCCAGCAACAAAAAGAAAACGGGAATTACGGGCAGAACATCCACCAGAGGGTTAAAGATGGCGTAAGCTTCGGGCAGTTTTGCCAAGAGCAGGGCTGCTTCCATGAATCGATTGTCTCCAACACAGAATTCATAATTGACACCTACTGTAACATGATAGGGGTTCTCAAAATTATCAGATTGGTGCAAGCCAACGAGCAAATTCTTCTTCAAATGTCCCGTTAAAGATTGCGGCTCGAATTCGTTGGGTGAAGCCCACCAATTCTGTAATGTTATGAATTGAGAGCAAAGTGTAGGCTAAAAGCTCTTGCGCGCGCAGTAAGTGACTTAAATAAGCGCGAGTGAAATTTTGGCAGGTGTAGCAGGGGCAAGATAAATCGAGTGGCGTAAAGTCTTCTCTAAATCTGGCGTTTTTGACATTCCACCGTTCGCCACCCACCAATGCAGACCCATGTCGCGCTAGCCGAGTTGGGATCACACAATCGAATAAATCAATCCCAGCCGCGATCGCTCTCACCATTTCTCGATAGGTGCCTACGCCCATCAAGTAGCGGGGTTTGTTTTGCGGCAAAAGCGGAGCCGTTGCCTGCACCACTTGGTCGATGACTTCGGGCGCTTCACCGACACTGACTCCTCCGATCGCGTAGCCTGGTAATTCTAAATCGGTCAACCTCTGCACCGCTTCGGCTCGAAGATCTAAATATTCACCGCCCTGGACGATGCCAAACAGTGCTTGATCCGATCGTTCGTGTGCCTGGATGCAGCGCTTCAACCAGTCATAGGTACGATCGGTCGCTTTCTCAACAGCATCGCGTCCCACTCCTGGCGGCGGACATTCGTCGAACGCCATGATCACATCTGCCCCTAAAGCATTTTGAATTTGGATTGATCGCTCCGGGGTCAAGTGAATCATTTGCCCATCGCGAGGAGACCGGAACGTCACTCCATCGTCGGTAATCGATCGCATCTCGCTCAAGCTAAACACTTGAAACCCACCTGAATCGGTCAACATCGGACCTGACCATCCCATAAAGCGATGAACCCCGCCTGCCCGCTGAACGATATCTTCTCCAGGTTGCAGGTGAAGATGATAGGTGTTGGATAGCACCATTTGCGCGCCTGTCTCTTTTAACTGAACGGGAGTCATGGTTTTGACATTCGCCAACGTGCCCACAGGCATAAAACGCGGCGTTTCAACAATGCCGTGAGGGGTCGAGAAGATTCCGGCTCGTGCGTGAGTGTGACCACAACGAGCTTGACACTGAAAAGAAAAATTACTCAAAACGGACTGATCCCGCGATCGACAGATTTTCTATTCTAAAGGGTGGCAGAGAAATAGAACCTGCAAGCGCGCTAAAATGCGTCATCATCATCAATCTGCACATCCCAATTAGCAGAAAGCACTTCGGCAACCATTGCCTCTAGAGCCGCCGCGTTAATGCTTCGACTGGGGTGCTGCAACGGATTAGAGAGCGGAATTAGCCGCAGTTGGCGGCTGTCTTGAATCAAATCAAAATAAGTCTCTTGCTCTGATGACTGACTCAACTCTAGATAATCAAAGCTGCGGACGTTGATATAGAGCGCGTGATTTGCAATCAAGGTCGATCGCTCAGCATCGGCAAAAACTTCTAAAAGACACCCTTCGCCCTGGCTCGTGATCGCGCCATCTTGGGTGTGAATGTAACGAACTCGATTCAGGTCTGTCAGCAGACGATGCATATCTCGTTTGTCAACGATCGTGCCTACGTCAATAATGCAGGGGGCTGGAAGC
>JBBRMC010000400.1:0-4210 GCA_038231055.1 Leptolyngbyales cyanobacterium | reverse complement strand
TTGGGTTTCCGGTCGATCACGCAATGGTTGCAACCAGTCGGCGCAAACAAAAGATGAAGTCTAGAAAGAAGGAAAGCTAATTTTTGGCTACTTTTAACCTAGAGGCTCTCGTAAGAAATCACGGGAGCCTTTTAGTTTTTAGGGGTCTGTTGTTACACCTTCAGCATCCACCTCTTCAGTCTCTGCTTCATCGAGGACTAACGTTTGAGTCACAAACGGTAAGTAAGCTCCTTTAAGACCTTTCTTAATCCGCTCAGGAGTGTCTTCAAAAACGACAAAGAGTGGATAAATCTTGGCAGCACCCTCGCTAAGAATGTGCTGATAGCGCGGAGGCATCACCCACTCATAGTCATTGTCTAACAAGATTTGAATCCGTCGCCAGCGACCCAACAGGTCAGAAAAATCTTCGTCAGGTTGATGAATCAAGATAAAAATTTCGCGACCTGTTTTAATCTTCCACTCTGGGTCACACATCACAATTGCAATCTCACAGGGCAGCATTAATGACTCAACCCTTGTGAGATTGGTAGAACCACTCGCAGCAGAAGACTGGTGACGCAGCTTGACGATCGGCAGGGGAATCGTGATCACGCTTTCTTCAGGTCTTCTCATACTGGGCAACAGTTCTAGATACGCACGATAGCGTTTGAGAAGGGCGATCGCCTCAGCAGGTTGACTATAAGCAGCCAGCAGTTCTTCGTAGTGAGATTTTTGAATTGCCATAGGGTTTAGCCTTCAATCAAAAAGGTCAGAAGCTAGGACTGAATGCTGTCTAACTTCTGACCTCGCATCGGTTTAGAATTTTTGGCAGCGTTAGCCGAGTTTCTCGAACACCTTAAACATCGGTAGATACATGGCAAGTAGAATACTTCCGACCATCGCACCGATGAACAGAATCATGATGGGTTCCATAATGCTAGTTAAACCCTTCACTGCCTGCTCGACCTCATCTTCATAAAAGTCAGCGACTTTCATCAGCATTTTGTCGAGTTCTCCAGTTTCTTCGCCAATGCTCATCATCTGAATCGCCATCGGCGGAAACACCTGCTCTTTCTGCAAAGCAATACTGATCATGCCGCCTGTCTGAATCTCTTTTCTGGCTTCGTCGATCGCATTAGAAATAATTTGATTTCCAGCAGTGTCTCTCACGATTTCTAAACACGTCAAAATCGGCACACCAGAACGAGTTAACGCGCCAAACGTTCGACAGAATCGAGCCGTTGCCGTTTTTTGAATCAAATCTCCAAACAGGGGCATTTTCAGAAAGAACCGATCCAGGGTTTCTCGTCCCACCCGCGTCTTGTAGTACTGCTTGTAGGCAAAGACCACCAGAGGAATCAAAATAATCAAAATGAGCACATTGGGACTGCGGAGGAACTGACTGATACCCAGCATTGCCAGGGTAAAAGCAGGTAATTCTATCCCGATCGTCTTAAAAATTCCGGCAAAGATGGGAATCAGAAAAATAGACATCGCTAGAAAAATGACCGTTGCGAGAAACCCCACCACTACGGGGTAAGTCATCGCTGACTTAATCTGGTTCTGCAAGCGTGCAACATCTTCTAGTAATTTAGCGAGCCGATCTAACACCTCATCTAGCACCCCGCCCACCTCGCCAGCCTGCACCATGCTGGTGTAAAGCCCATCGAAACATTGGGGATGTTTACGCATCGCTTCGGAGAGGTTAGTGCCCTGTTGGACATCGGCGCTAATTTCCATCAACGCTTTCTTGAGTTTTGGGTTTGTGCACTGATCGGCAAGCACTCCCAAACCGCGAACCATCGCTACACCAGCATTCACGAGAACTGCAAACTGCCGTGAAAACACTGCTTTGTCCTTAGTAGATACCTGAGCCGTTGCAGTTTTAAACTTTGCAAGGTCAAAGATGTTATTGGGGTCAAAGGTTTCAGCTTGTTTTAATTCTTGAACGAAGAACCCTTGATTTCGCAGAGTCGATCGTGCATCTCCTAGGGAGTCAGCGACCAGTTTTTCTTTCTTGGCATTTCCTTTAGCATCTCGGACACGGGCAACATAGGTAGGCATGGCTCAGAATCTAAATGAAGAGTGACGCGCTGATTTGCAAACTTTGAGCGAGGGTCTGGCTCAGTTAGGAGAGATGACCTTAATATCCGGCACTGGCAAGTGAGAGCAACCGATAAGCAAGGTGCCTTTAACGTTTAGCTCCACCTGCTGCCGTAGCACCTGCGGGCATTCCTCCAATGAGTCTTTGAAGCTCGTCTGGTCGTGAGGTCTTAGACATGGCTGCTTCAAAGCTAATCTGCCCTGCTTTATACATATCTGCCAGCACCTTTTCTAAGGTTTGCATCCCTAATTTGCCTCCGGTCTGAATCGCAGAATAGATTTGAGCAGTTTTGCCTTCTCGGATCAGGTTAGAGATTGCAGGCGTAATGATCATGAGTTCTTGCGCCATGATTCGTCCATATTCACCGGGCTTAGGATTTTTCTTGGGCACCAATGTTTGACTAAATACTGCCACTAGAGAGTTAGAAAGTTGAACTCTGACTTGAGTTTGACGTTCAGCCGGAAACACATCGATCATTCGATCGACCGTCTGAGAAGCCGAACTCGTGTGCAGAGTACCAAAGACCAGGTGACCCGTCTCAGCAGCAGAAATGGCTAGCGAGATCGTCTCCAAATCCCGCATCTCACCTACCAGGATGATATCAGGATCTTCTCGCAAAGCTGCCTTTAGCGCATTCCCGAAGCTCTTAGTATCTTCACCCAGTTGACGCTGGTGAACTAGACTCTTAACGGGTTCATAGACGAACTCGATCGGGTCTTCGATCGTTAAAATATGTTCGGCTCGTGTGCGGTTAATCAAGTCGAGCATCGCTGCAAGTGTCGTCGTCTTACCAGACCCCGTAGGACCCGTGACTAAAATCAAGCCTCTAGGCTTTTCTGTCATTTCTCGCACGACATCGGGAAGTCCGAGTTTTTCAAAGTTAGGAATTTTAGAGCTGAGTGCCCGCAAACACGCGGCATAGGTCCCCCGATCCTTATAGACGTTGACCCGGAAGCGTGCTAAACCTCGCACTCCATAGGAGCAGTCTAGCTCCCAGTTTTGCTCTAGATTTTTGCGTTGGGTGTTATTCAACATACTAAAGATCAGGCGCTGGCACTCTTCAGCACTGAGCACCTGATCGCCGATGGGCTGAAGGTGTCCACTGATCCGAAAATAAGGAGGCAACCCGGCGGTTAGGTGCAAGTCAGACCCTCCCATTTCAATGAGTTGCTCCATCAGGTCTTCAATCATCAACTCCATGCGGTTTGCTCCTTTGGTACTTGGGAATGGATTTTTAAGTCAGTTTTTGGAATTTAGTCTACCCAGCGATCGTCTCCGTGCCATCACAGACTCTAGAGATGGCAAACGGCTAGCCCCTATTCTCCAAACCGTGGGGTTGTGCAGTAGGGGCAATCTAGCCACTCTTGCTGCATCTCTGCTCCACATCCTCGGCAGGTTAGCGAACTCTTGCGCTTAGCCCGAAGTTCAGCTTCCAAGCCAGTATCTGTAAAGGTGACCCGCTCGATTTCCTCAAAGGTCGTCAAGCCAGTGCGCACCAGATTTAAGCTGTAGGCAAGTAATGTTTGCATTCCTTCTTCAACAGCCGTCTCCTTGATGCGTTCGGTCGGTGCTCCTTCTGTAATCAAATTCTGAATCCGTTCGCTGACTTTCATCACCTCATAGACCCCCAAGCGCCCTTTATAACCACCGCCACCGCACTTCTGGCATAGGGTTCCACCTGCTCGTGCCTGTTGAATTTCTTGGGGTGCTAGAGTGTTGGCTTTAAACAACGTCAACTGAGAGTCGCCAGAGCTTGACAAGCCATAGCGCCCTAATTCTTCAGACGAAGGCGTATAGGGTTGGCGGCACTCGTCGCATACGCGCCGGACAAGGCGTTGAGCCACAACACCCAGCAGCGCACCCGATACCATGAAGGGTTCAACCCCCATCTCATCGAGACGGGCGATCGCGCCAGCCGCGTCATTTGTGTGCAGCGTGGTTAAAACTAGGTGTCCCGTTAAGGCAGCCTCGATCGCAGTCTTCGCCGTTTCCCGGTCACGGGTCTCTCCCACGAGAATCACATCGGGATCTTGCCGCAAAAAGGCTCGTAGAACGGCTGCAAAGTCCATTCCTTTTTCACGGAGCACCTGAACTTGAGTCAAACCAGGAAGCGAATACTCGATCGGG
>JBBRMC010000399.1:0-4232 GCA_038231055.1 Leptolyngbyales cyanobacterium | reverse complement strand
TGAAAACAGAGTGTTTTCCGGAAAAAACTGAATGGGAGCAGATGAAGATTGCGTGAAGCCGAAAGACAGTATAGAACTCTCGTTGATCATCGTCTCTGCTGCTGAGCGGCTTGCTTGATTGGCTCCAACAGGTCTAACGACAGATGCAAGCTGTTGAGAGACGAATAATCATCATGCTTGGTTTCGGGGTTAGGTCCGTGATAGTCGCTGCCGCCCGTCATCAACAAGTGATACTCTTCGCAGAGGGCTTCGAGTCGGGCAACTTGCCTGAGGGTGTGGCTAGGGTGAAATACCTCAATGCCCATCAGTCCCGCTTTGACGAGTTGAGGCAAAATGTCTTCGATATATCCCCCTCGAAATAAACAGGGATGTGCCCACACGGGAACTGCTTTACACGATCGCAGCAGCTCTATCCCATCTTCGCTGTCGAATTTTTCATAATGCACGTAAGCAGGTTTATCATCACCGAGAAAACGATCGAATGCCTCTCGCGATGAGCTGACATACCCAGCGCGCACCATTGCCGATGCAATATGAGGGCGACCGGGAGCCATGCCTTCTCCCATTTCTGGCAACTCGACGGGATAGCCGAGATCAGTAAGTTTTTCGACGATCTTCTGCGATCGCCGTTTGCGTCCTTCTAGTCGTTCATTGAGTGGCGCAGACAGGAGATCTCGATCGGGGTAGAAGCCTAAGATGTGGAGAGAGCGATCGTTGCAAACGGTGCTGAGTTCGAGTCCGGGGACAATTTCAAGACGGTCGATCGCGGCGGCAAAGGCTTCATCCCAGCCGCTCATGGTGTCGTGATCAGTGATCGCTAACGCCTGAACTCGTTTAGCGATCGCGGCGTTGACTAACTCTGTAGGGGTAAGAGTGCCGTCAGAATAGGTTGTGTGACAGTGAAGTTCTAGCATACTTCTATTACAACACTTATTATTTAGGTCGTTGAGATGCCTGAAGGTCCAGAAATTAGACAAGCGGCTGACGAGGTGGCAAAGGCATTGGTCGATCGACCCGTAGCTGAAATTTTCTTTGCGTTCGATCGACTCAAATCATTTGAGGAAACGCTGACCGGAGAAACCGTCACGGCGGTTAGAACGCGCGGAAAAGCGATGGTGATTTGCTTCTCCGTTCCACTTTATATCTATAGCCACAATCAGCTTTATGGTCGTTGGTATGTGCGAAATTTGCAGTCTTACCCGACGACGAATCGGCAGTTGCGGTTAGCGATTCACAACTCAAAGAAATCAGCTCTACTCTATAGCGCGTCTGACATTCAGGTGCTAGATGAGCATGGGTTAGCGACTCATCCGTTTCTAAGTCGAGTCGAGCTGGATGTGTTGGATCAAGCTGTCACCGTTGAGGAAGTGGTCGATCGCTGTCTCGATAAACGATTCCATCGTCGGCAATTAACGTCGCTCTTGCTAGACCAACACTTCTTAGGCGGATTGGGAAACTATCTTCGCAGTGAGATCTTGTTTGTCGCCAACGTGCATCCGTCTTTGCGCCCCGTAGACTGCAATACTGGACAGATTCAGGCGTTGGCGCAAGCGGTGTTATCGGTGACCCACCAGTCTTATCAGACAAAGGGCATCACCAATGATTTACAAATTGTTGCCCAGCTTAAAGAGCAACAATACAAACGCAGTGACTATCGGCATTATGTCTTTGGTCGCCAAGGCAAACCTTGTTTTTTATGCGGAACGGCGATCGTCAAAGACGTTTATGCTGGACGACGGCTCTATTTTTGTCCTCAATGTCAAGCTCTCTAAAACAAACCCTATGGAACTGATTCGTGTGATGCAAACGTTGTTCGATCGTCCTCCGATTCCCTTTGATCCCAATCGGCAATCACTTAAGAGTTGGGCGAAGTTTTGCCTGCAAGATCGCGGGTTTAAGGTGGTCTATGCTCAAAACGCAGACTTTGCGATCGAGACCAATACAGGCGAGAAAGTCTATTTTAAAGTCAGCACCAGCGCTGAAAACCTGGATCTCAAAACGGGCTGGATTGTCGTTAACGAGTCGGGTCAAACCGCAACGGTGATCGCTCCTCAGTCTAACTAACTCTAGCTTTGCGAGACGGTTTAACGATCGTCATGTCTGAACTGCGGCGCGATCGAGTGGAAGGGGCGCGTCGTCCTGCTCGATCGGGTCGCAATTCAACGATGCCGCTTTTATTTAAAATCAGCATTCCTCTGACTTCTTGCCAAAAGGGACGATCGGACTTGTGTAAATCGAGCAATAGCAGTGTCACACTCAATAGCAAAATTCCGATTCCGACGACGAATAGGGATAGAGCCGTTGTAATCAGCCAAGCTGCCTCCCAAACCGTTCTCAGGGACAGGGCGAAGGTGCTGGTGACAAAAACCATGAAGGCATAGTGAATGGCAACGGTGCTGTTTTGTGCCAGTTTAACCTGCTGCTGGAGGTGGCGAAGCTGCTTTTTGAGCAATAAGAGGCGATCGCCCTGAGAGTCATAGGCGAGATGCAACACCTGATAATATTCTAGGCTGGTGGTTTGCAGACGTTGTTCTAGAGCGCTTCGTCTCAGCAGCAAGCCCGCCAAAATAAAGGCACAGGCGACAATCATCAGCACTGAGTTGAGAATTAGCTGGATCAGTTGGGTAGTTTGCTCAACACTCATAGAATCGCCTCCGCACCAGGTTGAGATCAGGATAGCACGGTTTGGTATATTTGTACTATATGCTTTTGGTAGAATAACCAATGAAGACGTGCCGCTTGATTAGCCTCTCAACTCGCGAGTTTGACAACCGCTTGAGTCAGCCCGTCTAACGTGTATTCTTCAGCTTCTACGTCAACCCGTCCGAGGAGAGCATGGCAGGTTTTTGAGGTTTGAGGACCGATCGAGGCAATGCCGACATTTTCTAAATAAGTTTGCCACGCTTCACCCAGCGACGTTTCGAGGAGTTGACAGAAATATTTTACTGTTTTAGAACTGGCAAACGTAATCATAGTGACCTGACGATTTTGCAGAGCGGCTAACGCATTGGGGTCGATCGTCACGGGACACCCTGACTGATAGGCTGCTACTTCCGTCACGTCTGCCCCTCGATCGCTAAACTCTTTTATTAACACTTCTCGTCCGCCTGTCTCCACTCGGGGAAGCAGCAGTTTCTTGCCGCTCACAGGCTCCGGAAAATTGGCGACCATCGACTCAGCGACAAACGCAGGTGGAATAAAATCTGCCTGTAACCCTCGCTGCTTGAGAATAAATGCGGTTTTCTCGCCTACCACAGCGATTTTAATCTCAGACAACCCCTTAACATCTTGTAGTCGCGATGCCAACCGATTAAAGAAATAGTCAACCGCATTGCCAGAGGTCAGAATCAACCAATCAAACTCGTTGAGTCGAGCGATCGCGTCGTCTAAATCTCGCCAATCAGACGGGGGCGTAATTTCTAACGTGGGCATCTCAACCACAGTTGCCCCTTGCTGGTGTAGCAGCTTAGTAAACTGGTTCGACTGCCCAGCCGATCGAGTCACGAGAATAGTTTTGCCAGAGAGAGGAAGGGTACACACAGCAAATAATGGATAAAGGACAAGTATAAGCAGAAATGTATCGCCTCTCTTTGTTGGAACGATCGCGTGAGATGGGCGAGGTTAAAAATCCACAGGCGGGTGGGAGAGGTGAGTAGATGATTGCAGAAATGGCTGCAACCCCACAACTTCGCCAATCACGATCACACAAGGCGATAGCGACTGATTTGTTGAGTGTGCCAGAATTTGCGCCAGTGTGCTGATCCAAATTTGCTGTTGAGGGTGCCCTGCCCACCGAATGATCGCGATCGGAGTCTGGGGCGATCGCCCTTGCTTCTGTAATTGCTGGACAATTATTGGTAAATGCTGTCCTCCCATGAGAATCACTAAAGTATCGATCTGAGCGAGAATTTGCCAATCTAAACAATCGGGGTCGTGTGCACTCAAAACAGTGAAGCAGCGACTGAGAACCAGATCGGTGAGGGGAATGCCTGCCAGCAGTGGAGCCGCTAGCGCTGAAGAAATGCCCGGAACGACTTCAAACTCACATCCGGCGGCGTTGAGTGCCTGAATCTCCGAGGTCGATCGCCCAAAAATAAACGGGTCTCCACTTTTGAGACGGATGACTTGCTTTCCTTGTTGACACTGTTCGACCAGGAGACGATCGATTTGAGGTTGCTTCATGCTAGGCATTCCACCTCGTTTGCCCACGTTGAGTTTGAGACAGGATGCAG
>JBBRMC010000398.1:0-4242 GCA_038231055.1 Leptolyngbyales cyanobacterium | reverse complement strand
TGGCAAGAAATGGAAGCTATGCGTCGTCAGTTCGATCGTGTCTTTGAAGACCTCGCAACTACGAAGCGCACTGAACCTACTTGGCAACCTGCCGCCGAACTCAAGAGCACTGAAACCGGATTTGTACTCCGAGTCCAGCTTCCCGGAATCGAGGTTAAAGACATCGACGTAAAAGTTGGTCGCAGTGGAGTTGCTCTCTCCGGTGAGCATAAAGCTGAAACCACGACTGACGAACATGGATTCTTCCGCTCTGAGTTTCGCTATGGCAAGTTTCAACGCGTGATCTCGCTGCCGTCTCCGGTGCAGAACGATCAGGTCAAAGCTGACTTTAAAGATGGCATTCTGACCCTGACGCTTCCCAAAGTGCAAGCCATTCGTCCATCTGTGGTGACGCTTAACTTGGCTGAAGCGAGTGAAGTGGCGATGCCTGCTGAAGACTCGCAAGCCCCGATCGCTCCGTCTGCCACTCCTGAAACCAGTGACGTTTGGACTCAAAGCTAAGACGTTTTTGAGGGTTGAGTGAGCTTCACCAACCCTCAACCGTCCTCCTCAATGTTCGGTAAATACGCCTTCATGGAATCGCATAACCTGAACACTATATAAGGAGGGGATCGAATGCCGATCATGGGCATTGAGTGTATTACTCTCTCACGACCTGACTTGGAGGACGAATTTTGCGGGGCAACGATCAACTCATGCGAGGGGTTTATAAACCTGTTTGAGTTCTAGCTGCCCTCCTTTGCCGATTCTGGCTGACAATGCCAGTCCCCTTTAACCCCTAAAAATCGCCTTTATTGTTGGAGCCAAAGCACTCATATGGCAAAAGTTGTTGGAATTGACTTAGGAACTACAAACTCCTGTGTCGCCGTGATGGAAGGCGGCAAACCGACTGTGATCGCTAACGCTGAAGGAGCACGAACCACGCCCTCAGTCGTTGCCTTTGTTAAAAATGGCGATCGTCTCGTCGGTCAGATCGCTAAGCGTCAAGCGGTGATGAACTCAGACAACACCTTCTACTCGGTGAAGCGATTCATCGGTCGTCGGTTTGATGAAATCACCCATGAAGCGACCGAAGTTTCTTATAAAGTCCTGAATGTGGGCGGCAATGTTAAGCTTGATTGCCCCGCTGTAGGCAAGCAATTTGCGCCAGAAGAAATCTCTGCGCAAGTGCTTCGCAAGTTAGTCGAAGATGCCAGCAAGTATCTCGGCGAAACTGTAACCCAAGCCGTCATTACGGTTCCAGCTTACTTTAACGACTCGCAGCGTCAAGCCACTAAAGATGCTGGAAAAATCGCAGGCGTAGAAGTCTTGCGAATCGTCAACGAGCCGACCGCAGCATCGCTAGCGTATGGCTTAGAGAAGAAGAGTAACGAAACCATCATTGTGTTTGACTTAGGTGGCGGTACGTTTGACGTATCGATTCTAGAAGTCGGCGATGGCGTGTTTGAAGTGTTAGCAACCTCTGGCGACACTCACTTAGGCGGCGACGACTTTGACAAAAAGATCGTGGACTACCTAGCTGGTGAGTTTCAGCGATCGGAAGGTATTGACCTTCGCAAAGATAAGCAAGCCTTGCAGCGTCTAACCGAGGCGGCTGAGAAAGCGAAGATTGACCTGTCTAACCTGACACAAGCTGACATCAACCTTCCCTTCATCACGGCGACTCAAGATGGACCGAAGCACTTAGACACGACGCTAACCCGTCAGAAATTTGAGGAACTGTGCGCTGATCTGATCGATCGTTGTCGGGTTCCGGTTGAGGCAGCACTCCGCGATTCTAAGCTCGATAAGAGCAAGATCGACGAAGTGGTCCTCGTCGGCGGTTCGACTCGCATTCCTGCCGTGCAAGCGGTTGTTAAGCGTGTCTTAGGCAAAGACCCTAACCAGACCGTTAACCCTGATGAAGTCGTGGCAATGGGTGCTGCGATTCAAGCGGGTATTCTTTCTGGTGAAGCAGGTGCTGAAGGGCTATTGCTGCTCGATGTGACTCCACTGTCTCTGGGTGTTGAAACCTTGGGCGGAGTCATGACCAAGATTATTCCTCGCAACACCACCATTCCGACTAAGAAGTTTGAAGTCTTCTCAACGGCGGTTGATGGTCAAAGCAACGTTGAGATTCACGTTTTGCAGGGCGAGCGGGAAATGTCGAATGACAACAAGAGTCTTGGAACCTTCCGACTCGATGGCATTCCTCCGGCTCCTCGTGGCATTCCGCAAATCGAAGTCACCTTTGACATTGACGCAAACGGCATCTTGACCGTGGGCGCAAAAGATAAGGGCACGGGCAAAGAGCAGTCGATCAGCATCACGGGTGCTTCGACGCTGCCCAAAGACGACGTTGAGCGGATGGTGCGCGATGCTGAACAAAACGCCTCAACTGACAAAGAGCGTCGTGAGCGCATCGACCTAAAGAATCAGGCAGATTCTCTGGCTTACCAGGCTGAGAAGCAAATGAGCGAGTTGGGCGACAAAGTCCCGGCGGCTGATAAGACGAAAGTCGATGGGTTGGTCAAGGATCTGAGAGACGCGATCGCGTCTGAAGACTTTGACAAGATCAAGACGATGACGACTGATCTGCAACAAGCTCTCTATGGCATCACCACGAATCTCTATCAACAATCTGGTGGCGATGCGCCTCCTACAGAGGGTGGCGGTGGTACGCCTCCTGGTGCGGGTGGCACGACTTCGAGCGGTGGCGACGACGTGATCGACGCTGACTTTACCGAGTCGAAGTAGGGGAAGTCAGTAATGGGATTTCTCATTACTAATCTTTAGAAATTAAAGCTGATAGTTTCTCTAGTTGAGAGCTATCAGCTTTTTTCTTCCGATCAACTAAGTTTATGGCTTCTGATCTTCTAGTCCTATTTTGAAAAAGGCTAGCTCATCACTGGATAGGCTCAGAAGACCTTTAGAATTTACTTTTCTGTTTTGGTTTTTCTCTAAGATTCTCTAAATAGCACTACCAAATCTTGGAGAGTCCTAAGAAACACACTCTGAATGACAAGGATGATAGAAGAGATGAAACGGGGTGTTTCTTACTTTTCCCAGGAATGGAGTACCGTTTCTGAGAGGCTGAGATCTTGCACCCACTCAATCAGCCCCGTTCGATCGAGTCGTTTTTTGGCTCAGACCCGCCCGTGATTGTAAATCACGGTCTAACGGTGCGAAGTCCACTGAAGGGACTGCAAGAGGGTTTGAGGGATTCAGTCCGTTTCAACGGACTTCGCAAGGCTAGCCCGGAATTCTATTCACGGGCGGGACGAAAACGCAGCAAAAAGGCGGGTGCAAGATCTAAGATGACCCTTGTTTAGCGATTGGCGGAGGCAGACACTCAAGAAACCAGAAAAGGCGTAGAGACCTCGTTAGAAGCTCTACGCCTTAGTATGTCAAAGTCAAGAAGTCAGGAATTTCTGCTCTTGCGGTTTCAGATAGTGAGGTTGCACAAAAGCCTGTAGCTCACTTACGCGATGACGAGTGCAGCAACTCCTAAAATTCGTTCAGGCTCTATCTGTTTCCTGTTTGTTGATCCTTCATCACGTTAGCTGTGCCAGGCTTAGGCGGTGCAGGCTTTGCGGCTGAATCGACCGTTGCCTTAACCTCAACCCCTTTGACTCCAGCGATTTCCTTTGCGAGAGGCTCAATTTTTTGAAGCTGCTTGTCATCCACCACGGTTCCCATGACTGTGACTATGCCGTCTTTAGAAGACACTGCCAGGGCACTCGCAGGAAGGTTTGCTTCCAACTTCGATCGCACTTCGCTTTTAAGATCATTATCTGATTTGACCGATTGATCACCTGCAACCTTATTACGTTGTTCAGCAGCCCGGATATCAGCATTTAGCTGTTTTCTGCGGGTCGGGTCAGTTGCATCATTTTGGTTTTTTTGCGCGGTCGGTTCTGAGATGTTTGGGCTGCTGTTGGTAGTCGTCGTGTTGGGCGCATCACTGCTAGTTTTAGAGGCTCCGCAGGCTGAAAGGCTCAGCGCTAAAGCACCACCTAACAAAAGAACTGTAGTTTTTTTCATTATCTTGATACCCTATAATTTTGACCGAAGAATTCAACAATTTGGTAGCGAAATCAGAGATGACTTCGCTACCTACCTAATAACTAGAGGCGATCGTCAACAGCACGATCGGCATTCACAACCGGGTGACCGTCTGTTTTAATGTCTAGTTCTTCACGGCGTAGAGTCTCTTGAGCCGACACCGTTTCTTCAGAGACTTCTTTGCGAAGCGTTACTTCT
>JBBRMC010000397.1:0-4244 GCA_038231055.1 Leptolyngbyales cyanobacterium | reverse complement strand
GGCATCTTGGCGCGGCGTGATCTGCCTGATCATTTAGCAGACTTAGAGACGCAGAAAATTCGTCCGATCGACCTCGTGGTCGTCAATCTTTACCCATTTGAGCAAACGATCGCTAAACCAGATGTGACCCTAGCAGACGCGATCGAGAATATTGATATTGGTGGTCCTGCCATGCTGCGGGCATCGGCTAAGAATTTCGCTCATCTCACGGTGCTGTGCAATCCGAGCCAATATGATGGCTATCTGCAAGAACTGAGACAGAACGCGGGAGAGGTTTCACTCTCGTTTCGTCAGAGTTGCGCATTGCAGGCATTTCAGCACACAGCGAGCTACGATCGTGCCATTTCGACCTATTTAGAAGCCCTAGAGAGCGATGGACTTCCAAACCAATTCACCCTGACAGGTCATCAACTTCAAGCGTTGCGTTATGGCGAAAATCCGCATCAACTTGCAGCTTGGTATCAAACCGGAGCTACACCGACAGGTTGGTCATCGGCAACCAAACTTCAGGGAAAAGAACTGAGCTATAACAACTTAGTTGACTTAGAAGCAGCCCGACAGATCATCGCTGAATTTGCTGCTTTGGATAATGATCCAGCCGCGACGATCATTAAGCATACAAACCCCTGTGGATCAGCGATGGGATCATCGTTGTTAGAGGCATACGAGAAAGCGTTTAACGCTGACTCCACTTCGGCATTTGGGGGAATTGTGGCGTTCAATCGATCGATTGACACCGCGACTGCAACCGCTTTAACGAAAACGTTTCTAGAGTGTATCGTTGCGCCCGCGTGTGATGCTGATGCTCAGAAAATTTTAGAAGCTAAATCTAAACTGCGGGTGTTGTTGCTGCCAGACTTGCTGAGTGGCGCAAAAGAAACCGTGAAATCAATCGCGGGAGGATTCCTTGTTCAAGTCTCTGATGACCTGGTGGCTGACCCGACGCACTGGCAGATTCCGACTGAGAAGAAGCCAACTCCAGATCAGCTTGCAGAACTGCTGTTCGCCTGGAAAATTTGTAAGCACGTCAAATCTAATGCGATCGTGGTGACTCAAAACCGCACGACGATCGGAGTCGGAGCAGGTCAAATGAATCGAGTCGGATCGGTTAAACTCGCTTTGGAGCAAGCAGGTGAGAAAGCAAAGGGAGCCGTTCTTGCCAGTGATGGGTTCTTTCCGTTTGATGACTCAGTGAGAACCGCTGCCGCCGCTGGGATTTCTGCCATTGTGCAACCGGGCGGAAGTCTGCGCGATCAAGACTCGATCGCCGCCGCCAACGAGCTAGGCATCATTATGGTGTTCACCGGAATTCGGCACTTTTTGCATTAAACCAATTATGCTAAGTTTTACAACCTTCCTCGCACATGGAGAACTCTCAATGCCCTTGGATGCGATTCCAGAGTCGGTCAAAGTCTACAGTCAGTTTGTGCATCCGGTTTTAATGTGGGTGCTGCTTGCATTGACGATTTATGCGCTCTATTTAGGGGTGCAAATTCGTCGAACTCGTGCCGCCGAAGGCGATCTTAAGAAAGAACTGATCAAAGGCAAGTTCAATCTTAAGCATTATCAAATTGGATCGTTGGTGTTAGCGCTGATGGTGGTGGGTTCGATCGCGGGTATGGCGATTACTTATCTCAATAATGGCAAGTTGTTTGTTGGGTCGCACCTCTTAGCGGGGTTGGGCATGACGGCGTTGATTGCTCTGTCGGCTGGGCTGTCGCCGTTCATGCAAAAGGGGCAAGACTGGGCACGTTATACCCACATTTCTTTGAATGTGGTGATTATGGGTCTGTTTGGCTGGCAAGCACTGACGGGTGTGCAGATTGTGCAGCGAATTATTAGCAAGATGTAACGTGCGATCGGTCTTGGATTTTGAAACGGTAAACCCCCAAACCAAAATTTGGGGGTTGTTTTTTGGAGGCGATCGTCGGGAAGAGAGACGTTCCAGCGAAACGTCTCTACGGGGTGGTGGGGGATAATTGGGGTTTTTTCGAGACGGATTTTTTGCTGAACGACAGCTTTTTGTCGTCCAAATCAACCAAAATAGTATCCCCCTCGACGAAGGTATTTTCTAGAAGTTTGGTGGCGATCGGGTTCTGCAATTCTCGCTGAATGGCACGTTTTAACGGACGGGCACCATAAACTGGGTCGTAGCCCAAATCAGCAAGGTAGTTTCGAGCCGCGTCGGTGAGTTCGATAGTGATCTTTTTGTCGGCTAACATCCCTTGAATGCGCTTGAGTTGCAGGACAACAATCTCGCCCAACTCAGCCCGACTGAGCGGATGAAAGAGAATCGTGTCATCAATTCGATTGAGAAATTCAGGACGGAAATGCTTTTGTAGGGCAATCATCACGCGCCGCTGCATCTCGTCGTATTTAGAGTCATCGCCCGCGACATCGAGAATGTGTTCACTGCCGATGTTGCTCGTCATCACGATCACCGTATTACTGAAGTCGATCGTTCTGCCTTGAGAATCGGTGATTCGTCCGTCGTCTAACACTTGCAGCAAAATGTTAAACACATCGGGGTGGGCTTTTTCGACTTCATCCATCAACACAACTGAGTAAGGTTTACGACGGACCGCTTCCGCCAGTTGTCCGCCTTCCTCGTAGCCAATATATCCCGGAGGTGCGCCGATCACGCGCATCACAGAGCTTTTGTCCATATATTCGGACATATCCATTCGCACCATTGCGTCGTCGGCATCAAAGAGAAACTGCGCTAGTGCTTTGGCAAGCTCGGTTTTTCCAACCCCCGTGGGACCCATAAACAGGAATGATCCGATCGGACGACCGGGATCTTTCATGCCCGATCGGGCGCGACGAATTGCGGCTGATACGGCTTCAACCGCGTCATGTTGCCCGATAACTCGCTGATGCAAATGATGTTCGAGAGTCAGCAGTTTTTGCCGCTCTGACTCCATCAACCGATTGACTGGAATGCCCGTCCACTTGGCGACAATTTCAGCAATGTCAGCTTCAGAAACCTGCTCTCTGAGAAGCGTTGAACCGTTTGTCTGCATTTCTAGCAGTTGGGCTTCTTGTGCCTCCAGGCTGCGCTGCACGGTGCTGAGACGATCGTATTTCAGCTTGGCAGCCGTGTTGAGATCGTATGCCCGTTCAGCTTGCTCGATCTGCACCTTAAGCTGTTCTTCTTCTTCTTTCAGGTGGTTAATGCCTTCTAGAATTTGCTTTTCGTCTTGCCATTGGGAACTTAGCCCCTGGTGCTTTTTCCCCAATTCATCGATTTCTTGCTGAATGCGCTCTAAGCGGTCTTTTGAAGGACGAAATGCCGTTCCTGTTGATGTCGCTTTGCCTTCGCCTTCGAGAGAAAGCTTCTCCATTTCTAGCTGCATCAAGCGACGATCGATCGTCTCCAACTCAACAGGTTTTGAGGTGATCTCCATCTTGAGTTTGGCGGCGGCTTCATCTACTAAATCGATCGCTTTGTCAGGCAAGAAGCGATCGGCGATATAGCGGCTCGAAAGCGTTGCAGCAGCGACCAAGGCAGAATCGGTGATTTTCACCTGATGGTGAACCTCATAGCGATTTTTGAGTCCCCGCAGAATCGAAATTGTGTCCTCCACTGACGGTTGCTCGACTAACACCTGCTGAAACCGCCGTTCTAAGGCGGCATCTTTCTCAATGTATTTGCGATACTCATCCAATGTGGTCGCTCCAATGCAGCGCAGTTCGCCTCGTGCCAGCATCGGCTTTAAGAGGTTGCCTGCGTCCATGTTGCCTTGAGTCGCCCCAGCGCCAACCACTGTATGAAGCTCGTCGATGAAGAGAACGACTTGCCCATCTGAATTGATCACTTCTTTAAGAACGGCACGGAGACGGTCTTCAAATTCGCCACGATATTTGGCTCCAGCAATCAAAGACCCCATATCAAGCGAGATCAAGACGCGATTTTTTAGCGATTCGGGCACATCATTGTTGACGATGCGTTGAGCGAGTCCTTCAGCGATCGCGGTTTTTCCGACTCCTGGTTCACCAATTAACACAGGATTATTCTTCGTTCGGCGAGACAGCACTTGAATCACACGACGGATTTCTTCATCTCGTCCAATCACCGGGTCGATCTTTCCAGCTTTTGCCTTTTCAGTCAGGTCTTGCCCAAATTTTTCTAGAGCTGAGTAGCGAGATTCAGGGCTTTGATCGGTGACTTTTTGACTGCCGCGCACCTCTTTGATCGCCGTTTCTAAGGTTGCGGTATCGAGATTAAACCCTCGCAATAGCTT
>JBBRMC010000396.1:0-4245 GCA_038231055.1 Leptolyngbyales cyanobacterium | reverse complement strand
TACAAAATTGGGGAAGTTAAGAGCAAGTACTTAACGCGATGTGCAACTAATTTGCCCTCCTCACGCAGTCTACCGTGTACACACAAGTTGATCCGCTCCGTCATTGCCAAAACCTTTCGCCCCCTAAATCCCCCATTCTGGGGGACTTTGAGATGAAACGAGGTTTTAGAGGTCAAGCCATTTATCTTGTTCAAAGTCCCCCAATTTTGGGGGATTTAGGGGGCACAAGCCGACGCAAACGAAGCGATTTGAACTTGTGTGTACACGGTAGCCTCACGCAGTGGAGCGAAGCCCTCCCAACCTTTCTGGCTTTCGGTCATTTCTGGTTCCTTCTCCCTTGGGGAGAGGGCTAGGGTGAGGGTAGTCTTTGCAGGTGTTTCAAGAAAGTCGCACATCGCGTTACTTAAGCCTAAAACAGTAGTCATAGGCTTCACTTATTGCCAAACAAAAACCTTGGCTTCGTAAGGTCCTAAATCGGTTGTTAGGTGACGATCGCCTACTTGCACGTCATAGTTACCCGTCCATTCATGCCAGGTGCCGTCTTCAGGGAAATCAGGAATGCTGTAGTCCCCTAGAAATTGGTCTGAGAAATTGGCAACAACGACAACACGAGAGCCTTCATCGTTCCAACGAGTGTATGCCAACACCTTTGAATCAGGGTTTTCGTAGAAGAACGCAATTTGCTCAGTGTAAAGCGCGTGATTTTGCTCACGTAGAGCAATCAACCCCTTGTAATAGCCGCGCAGATTTTGGTTCAAATCGCCGATTAGCAGCGTCCAGTCAATTTTTGCCTGGTCTTGAGTTTTATAGTGATATTCGCCAAACTCTTCGCCCATCCACAGCATCGGGATGCCCACAGCCGTCATCAACAGCGAGACACCGAGCTTGACCCGACGAAAGGCTTCTTCACCCAGAATGCCCCGATCGCCCAATTCTGCCATCACATGATTGTGGTCGTGATTGGTCAAATAGTTGACGACATTGGTTGCGCCCATAAAGCCCTGGCGTTTGCAGTCGATCGCGTCTTTTAGTCGCTCTAGGTCAAAGGTGTCGCCTGTAATATGTTCTAAGATGCAGTGATAAAAACTGTCATGCCAACAGCCATCCATCGGACCATCAATGTTGGTAATGCTCGTGGTTTCAGGAATGTGTTCAGCAACGTTGTAAAACGGTTTTGCTCCAGCCATTGCTTTAGCTTCTTGCACAATCCAGTGCATAAAGTCGTAGTTGGCAATTTGCCGCGCTGCATCATAGCGAATGCCGTCAATGTGAAACTCGCTCACCCAATAGCGAACCACTTCGCCAATAAAGCGACGAGCGGGATAAGTCTGTAGATTTTCGTCGTACTTCTCGTAGTTGAACTCTGGACCCCAGTTATTGCCAGGGTCGCGGGGTTCATGGTGATACCAATAGTCGTGATCAATTTGAGTCAGTGGAGCAGACGCTTCGGAGTGGTTATAAATCCCATCCATGATCACGCGCATTCCGCGACCATGACACTCATCGATCAGTTGCTTGAGTTGTGCGGTTTCGCCATAGCTCGATTCGGTGGCAAAGAAGTGACGCGGATTGTAGCCCCAACTATAGTCACCCGGATATTCTTTGATGGGCATTAGCTCGATCGCGTTCACGCCCAGATCGCTGAGATAATCGAGCTTAGCGATCGCGTCTTTATAGGTGCCGCGCCCAGTGGGGTTGCCTTCACCTTCGCCGCCTGAGAAATCAGCGATGTGCAGTTCATAAATCACTAGCTCGCGATCGGCGGGAAGAGGCTTGTCATCATGTTGCCAAATGTAAGTATCAACGATGCGTTCTCCGTCTTTAATGCGAACGATCGCGTTCTCAGACGCACTCATGCCATCAACATTAGTTGCGTAAGGATCGGTGACATCAACCCGTTGATCTGGCTCAAAGAACCAGCTTTTTGACTGCACTCGAAACTTGTATTGATAAGTCCCATCTTTTAAGTCAACGTTGACTCTAAAATAGCCATCTTTCCCCTTTTCCATAGGGATCTCTTTCCAATCAGAGAAAGAGCCAATGAGCGAAACTCCTTTGTTATAGGGAGCAAATAAATTAAATTCGATAGGACTTGTCATATAAATCCCAAGAGTGAAGATTTAGCTACGCTCAAAGCGGAGTAAATATATTTTCTAATGATTGTTTGAATCAACGCATCTTGCTCCCGTGGGATAGTTTGCTTCTAGCCTCTCACGCTCTATTTCCTGCGGAGTAAATCTTTGGTTAGAGATGCCAGAAAGTGAAGTTGCGATGTTGGCTTGACGACACGATCGCTCCCACAAATTTTTCTTCAGGGTCTAATTCTCGAAGGTGCCAATCTTCAATATTGCCTTGAGGAATACGTTTCAAATAGGCTTGGTTTGCATCTAGAGAAATTTCTAATTCTTGTAGTTTTGCAAGCCCGTCGCCTGTTGCTTTGAGATAGGCTTCTTTGCAAGCCCAGTGCCGAAAAAAGGCGTGGGGCTGTTGGCTTTTAGGGAGAGCTGCGATCGCGGCGTGTTCGTTTGGTGTAAAGAAGCGCTGGGTTAGAGAGTCTAAATCAGCGATCGCTCTAATCTGCTCTAAGTCAACACCAACCGGATGATCAAGCGCGACTGCATAGAGTGCTAATCCTTGCGAGTGGGCAACGTTGAACTGCAATCGTTGATTTTTGAGAAAGGGTTTTCCTGTTTCGCTGTAGGTGAACTGCAACCGATCGGGTTCGATTTGCAAATAGCGACTGAGGAGCGATCGCAAAATACCCCGTCCGGCAATAAATCGCTGACGATGTTGAGCGAATCGAAAGCGATCGGCGCGAATCTGCTCATCGGCTGACAGAAGTTTTGCAAAAAAAACAATCGATTCGGTGGGCAAATCAAGGGTCGATCGCCACACATGAACCTCATCACTTTGTAGCCTCAAATCTGATGGAGGATGCATCCAATCGCCTTGATTCTTCATGTTTAAACCGATGCAGGTTGTTGACGAATGGCTTCTGATTTAGATTGCTCAATCACAGGAGGACGTAGTGTGAGATAAGCGATCGCACCAAACAACGGCACTAAAGAAACTGCCCAAAAAATCCGTTTGTCGGTCAATCCTCTTCGCGCCATATCATCACTTAATAAGGTCGGAAATAGGACACACAATAGACAAAAATCTAAACTCATGACGTGAATAAATCGGCTAGTTTGCCACTGCTGCACAAAGTCATTCCAATCGCCTTGAGTCACGCCATAGAAGACTAATCCGATCGCTCCTAATGCAATAACCGCTCCAGTCCAACGAGAGTCTAACAGTTTGAGAAACCAGTTTTTTTGCCCTGGAAATGTGGGATTAGACTTGCGAAAAATCAAATAGGGCAAAATCGCGAATGCACCGACTGCAAACGATGCCGTCGAAAATAGCCACGCGGGAAGTTTTTGTCCTTTGCCGTCGAGATACATCACACAACTGTAAATCATGGGAAACACGCCCATAAGGTTAAACAGTGCGACGATTAAAGGATTCACGCCTTGAATTTGCCCGGTAGACAGATTTTTAATCAGATCGATCGTATCGGGGCTGTCAGGCGGCGCAAGCAAAAAAGCATAGCTGACAAATCCGACCCAGATCAGGGTGAGGGCGATTTTTTTGAACATGAGGCTCGAAAATAATAGAGAGTGATTATAGTTTAAGTCTTATGACTGAAGAGACGGGGCGCTATGGAATTGTGTTGGTGACAGCAGGTTCACGGCAAGAAGCAGACACGATCGCAGAGGCTCTCATTCAAGCAAAACTCGCGGCTTGTGTGACCCTGCTACCCGTGTTCTCAATTTATACCTGGCAAGGGACGATTCATCGGGATGAGGAGTGGCAACTGTTGATCAAATCTGAACGATCGCGGTTTGACGAACTAGAAGTCAAAATTCGAGAACTCCATTCTTATGACGTGCCAGAGATTATCGCACTGCCGATCGTCGCCGGATCTCAGCCCTACCTACGGTGGATCTCTAATCAAGTCCAGGAATAACCGTGAGATTCACAGTTTTGGATTAAGCTTATCCGCAATTGATCATCCAAAATCATCATGATTCGCGACGCTGTTGAAGCTGATTTGCCCTCGATCGTCACCATCTATAACGCGGCGATTCCCTGCCAAATTGTCACCGCAGATTTTACGCCCGTGACGATCGAGAGCCGTCTCGCCTGGTTTCAAGCTCACACCTCTAACCGCCATCCGCTTTGGGTGGTCGATATCAACGG
>JBBRMC010000395.1:0-4256 GCA_038231055.1 Leptolyngbyales cyanobacterium | reverse complement strand
TTTTTGCCTTCACGATCGTAAGCCGTCGTAAATGTAGATTTATAAAAATCGCTAAACTGATCTTTCACAAACAGTGGCACCTCAGCGTCAGAGGGCATTTTAACCGTGCGATAATTGGTCACTTCTGCCTGTCCTTTGGGCGACAAAATGTAGACAATTAAATCCTGTGCGCTTTGGGCGTTGACCATGCCTAATCGGATCGGTAACATAAATCGCGGTGACTCAAACGCCATCTGCAACGGGCGCAAGTTTTGAAACCCAGCTTTGTCAAACTCTTCTAGATTGACTTTTGCCACAAAAAACTTCATCTTCTGACGAATGTAGGGCTTTAATAACGATCGCGCCCCTTGAGGAATTTTGTAGCCATTTTCAACCAGCCAGGTTTCCAATCCGCCCGACTCTTTGGCACCGAGAATGAGAATGTCATATTCCCCAACCGTAAATTTGGCTTCAATCGTGACTCCTAGCGCTTCACGCCGATTTTTACGAGGCGCACTAGCCGATTGAGGAGCCGGAAGCGCTCGAAGGGCATCTTCTGACGAATATTGAGGTTCACAGGGGTTGGGGTCGAAATACTCAACTAATCGCGGCGCACTAAAAGCATCTAAGCGGTCTATGATCTTTGACTCGGCAATTTGAACTTGCTCTTTCTTAAGAACGGTGGGAACAGGAACCACGATCGCGAAGTCTTTTACCTCACCCTGATAGTCATTTGCCATTGTGAGAATGGTTCGTTTACCATCACGAGCAAGCACGACTTGGGATGCCTGGTTATAAAGTCTAGCATCTGCCTTAGCTACGTAAAATCCACAGAATGCCCACGCTTTTGGCACAATAATAAAACAGCTTAGACACACGAGCAGGAATGCAATTAAAACACGAGAAAACTTCATAATGGATTCCTTTAGAGAGAAGAGATCGTTTTCATAGACTCTGGAGATTCCCTGGATTCTCTAACGCTGAGAGGCTAGGGAAATAAATACTGGTTTTGAGAATCGTTCTAAGGACTCAATTCGGGATTCACATCCGATGGTGAATTCCAAGAAAACCGAGGAGCTGCCCAGATCCAATCAAGTAAAATACTGAGAGGCGCTAATGCAATTAGCGCCCAAAAAACTGCCGTTGAAACAAAAAAGTAATTGCGAAGGATAAACGTTAGAATCGCGATCGAGACTGCCCAAATTAATCGACTCATTCGCGCATTGGGAATGGTGCGTGGATCAGTAATCATGAACAGCGCAAACAACAGTAGTGAACCACTCATGAGCCGATGCCCCCAAACATCCCACGTCCAGCCTAGCCAAACATTGCGAATAGCTTCTAACCCCGCGTAAGCCACTAAAAATGCAACACTGGTGTCCCACCGTCCGACTCGGTTAAGCACTAGTCCACCAGCGCTGACAAACAGCAGCGCATACCAGCTTTCTTCACCCCACTGACCCGGTGACACCCAAGCATCAGGAGTGAGCAACAGCACCGTGACAATGCCAAAATTAGCAGGGTTAAAAATATGTTTGTCATGCACCCGCAGCAAAAATTTACTAAGAATCGCTGCACCACTTGCTAACATGATTGTGCTGTAGTGATCTGCTCGCAACAACAAACTCAAGCCCAGCGAGGTGATCAGCGCACTGGGAATTGAGCTAGTTACCGACTGCACAAATTCTGCATCTGATGCTCCCTGAAAAACTATCCATGACATCAACGTTTGAGTCAGTATACAGGTGAAGATCGTGGCTAAAATCATTCCCGGTCGCAGCGTCCAGTCTCGGGTTCCAATTCCTAAAATTAGAAACAGAAATAGGCAGAGAATTTGATAAATTCGGGCATCTCGAGGAATCATAGGAGCCACGACAGACGATGACTAGCATTATGTACGAGCGAGGAAAAAATCCAGAACTTGTTTCGCTTTTGGTAACATACTATTGATTACAGATCACGAAAAATAAAACGTGATTGCCCAAAGTCGATCAATAGAATAGCCACCCCTAGAAGTGTCCTCTCAAAAAAACCAAAAATTACAAAACCTATTACGTTAAAAATTAAGAGCGTGTCCATACGCTTTACGAAACCTCTATCTGTTTCTGATTGCGACTATGATTTCGATCAATTCCATGACTCCAACAAATTCGTCTGACGGGGATAGCCCCATCACTCATTCAACCGTTGCTGATCTTGTTTCGCAATCAGACCACCATCGGGTTGATGAACATCGCCCAACGATCAAGCAAAATAAGAATCTCGATCGAAATTCTTTATCTCCCCTAATGAACGCAAAGGCGAATTCCGTAAATTCTCGTCTCTCTCCCTGGTTAGCTTCTCTGGTATATCCACTCGGACGCTATGGCTTACTCCCGTTCTACTTTCGACGTATTGAAGTATCAGGTCGAGAGAACCTACCTACGACGGGTCCCGTGATCTTAGCCCCGACTCATCGCTCACGGTGGGATGCCTTCATGGTTCCCTATGTCGCAGGTCAAGATGTCACAGGACGAATACTGCGATTCATGGTCAGCGCAGACGAAGTGACAGGACTTCAGGGCTGGTTTATCAGACGGTTAGGAGGGTTTTCGATCGATACCCGGCATCCTGCGATCGCAAGTCTTCGCCACAGTGTTGAACTGCTGCAAAACGGAGAAGTGTTGGTGATCTTTCCAGAAGGAGGGGATTTGCGGGAAAACCGATCGTGCCAACTCAATCGACTACAGCCGGGTCTGGCTCGTCTCGCGCTGCAATCAGAAGCAAGTCAGCCGAATCTAGGAATTCAGATTGTTCCGATTGATACTTCTTATAGCTGCCCTTCAGTGCCTTGGCGATCAGCCGTCAAGATTTGCATTGGTGCTCCACTCAACGTTGCTGATTACAGTGCAGGATCTTCTAAGCTTGCCGCACGACGCTTGAGCGACGACTTAGGAAAAGCGCTTCAAGCTTTAAATAAACAAGCTCTCAATAAATGTGAGATTGCCGAAAAAGAGTAGCTAATACAGATTGTTATGCGGCTCCAATTATTGGTGATACTTTGGGGCTTGTTGGCGGAAAGTAACCCTAAATGCTGGAACGACCGATGAATCTGCAACCACTTATCGCAGTTCGGGATGTCAAAGTAAGCAGCCTGTGGTATCAAGCAGTAATTGGCTGTCAAAGTGGTCATGGCGGCTCTGAATACGAGCAACTTGTGTTTGACGGTCAGAGGATCATGTAACTCCACTATTGGGATGTACATGAATATTCACATTTAGGCAATTCCGAGTATCAACCTCATGGGAATGTTAGGCGGGGCGGAATCCGTTGGCAAGTTATGCAACCAGGGAAAAACATGGGAACAGTTCATGTGGTTTTCGGACCGCAAGGCGCAGGTAAATCGACCTATTCGCGGCATCTCGCAAGTGAAATTAGAGGGGTTCGTTTTTCGATTGATGAATGGATGGCTCATCTTTATGGATCGGACATGCCGAAACCTCTGAACTTCGCTTGGATCATGGAGCGCGTTCGGCGTTGCGAGAAACGCATCTGGGCTACAGCTTCAGAGTTCGCTCAAAGCGGTGGAAATGTGGTTCTGGATCTTGGGTTCATGAAGGTCGAGAGCCGAAGAGAATTTGTATGTTTGGCGCAAGCGTGCGCTCTGCCGGTTCAATTGCACTTCATCGATGCACCGCACGACATTCGCAAAGGGCGTGTTCTCGCTCGAAACTCTGAGAAAGGCGAGACGTTCTCATTTGAAGTAACGCCTGCAATGTTCGACTTTATGGAGAAAGAATTTCAACGACCCACTGATATTGAGCTTTCAACTGCGATCGTGCCCAACTCCAAGTAGAGGCTGTCCGCTCGAAGGAAATGTTAGCTGCTCAAAAGGACTGGCGACTCAATCGGTTTCCTTAAAAGTTTCTGCACTGGGTATTTTTCTAGTGCAGAAACTTTCTGTAGGAATGGACGCATTTTAGATGACAGCGTTTGCGACAGCTTGCTGCTGCACCTCTACTTCACCTTTTAAAAACTCATCGACTTGTGCCCCAATTTCATCTCGAACGATCGTACGATACTCCAAGAAATGCTCGATTTGGGCACAAACCGCTAAATAACTGCTCACTCCGCCAGGGTTATGACGATACATGCTTCCCAAATTACGCCAAAATTGCCAGCGAGTTTTGCGCTTAATGCCCTGCCGCCAGCAAATCGTCAACAGCGCTCGGAGCATCACCCAATTCACATTCTTTCGAGTTGCTTTGCCCTTGTTTGGATAAGTGGCTTCTCCCAAA
>JBBRMC010000394.1:0-4288 GCA_038231055.1 Leptolyngbyales cyanobacterium | reverse complement strand
TCGCTGACCCTGAACGCGCAAGCCTCAAGCATGAAGGGTTCTGAGCCATTTCGACTCTTTACCGCGACAGAATCCTCGCTGGTTCAAGATCAAGAATTGTCAGATTCACAACAAGGGGCAAAAAATCGCTTTTTGCATTATTTAGTCGAAAACGATCGCGCCACGGTGATTTCAGAACACCTCTATCAGTTAGACCTTAGACCGACCTATGCCCTTGAGCACGGATTGAGTGAGATGATGGCGATCGACCAAGCCGGACACTTTCTCAGTCTGGAGCGATCGTTTGGGCTGCAAGGGTTTCAGATCAAAATCTTTCAAGCTGTGAGTGGAGGAGCCACAGACATTTCGACGATCGAGAGTTTGCGTGACTCAAAAGGCATCGCCCCCATCCGCAAAAAACTGGTGATGGATCTAAGCGACTTAGACATTTCATTAGACAACTTAGAAGGAATGACGATCGGACCTCGTCTGCCCGATGGCTCCCAAACCGTGGTGCTGGTCAGTGATGACAACTTCAACCCTTTGACCCAAGCGACGCAATTCTTGCTCTTCAAATTGAAAGGGAAGACATAATCTCACGCTTTAGAATAATTTTAAACGCGTTTAATTTTGTGCAACTTTATCCAATCACCCGATTTAATTCATGACTCATTCCACCAACATTCCAGCGTTGATGCGCTTAATGGCAGCCGACTTTAGCAACCAAGACCAAGCCTATGAAAATCCGCCTTTCTACGCTCACATTCGCGTCTGTATGCGTCCGGTGCCGATCGAGCTATTTTCAGAACCCAGTCTTTTTCTAGAGCAAGCCTACGATTACGCCCTCAACGATCCCTACCGAATGCGGGTTCTAAAATTTGTCGAGAACGCCGGACGCATTGAGATTGAGCATTATCAAGTGCGAGACGAAGCGAAATTTTATGGCGCATCTCGCGATACAAATCGTCTGCAAGCCCTGACGATCGACCAGCTTGAAAAAATGTCTGGCTGCGGCATGATTGTCGAATGGACGGGACAAGGCTTTAAAGGACGAGTAGAACCCGGAAAAGCCTGCATCGTGGTTCGCAAAGGTCAGAAAACTTATTTAGATAGCGAATTTGATATCAATGACGAGCGGTTATTGAGTCTCGATCGCGGTAGAGATCCTGAAACCGATGAGTTGATGTGGGGGTCTGTCGCAGGACCCTTTCATTTTACGCGTCGAACCAGTTTCGCCCATGAGGTAAAAGGTTAAGAGCAGAGAGCATCAGGGTAATGTCAGGGTTAAGAACAAATTATTCCCTTAGATGGTTGTTGCCCCTCAACCTCTGAAACCTAATCCCTGGCACTCGAACCCTGAGTCCTGATTCCTAAAACTCCTATCCCACAGCGTCCCCAAACCTGATAGATTTGGCAAAGTATTCGCGAAGATATAGCAAGATGAAAGTTCTAGTGATTGGTGGTGATGGCTATTGCGGTTGGGCGACAGCGCTCTACTTGTCGAATCGAGGGCATGAAGTCGCGATCTTAGACAGCCTAGTGCGGCGACACTGGGACATGGAACTATGTGTTGAAACCCTCACCCCGATCGCGCCGATTCAGAAGCGACTTCAACGGTGGCACGGCGTGACAGGCAAATCAATTGAGCTATTCATCGGCGACATCACCAACTACGAATTTCTCAGCAAAGCGCTTCATAAATTTGAGCCAGAAGCGATCGTGCACTTTGGGGAACAGCGATCGGCTCCGTTCTCGATGATCGATCGTGAACACGCCGTTCTCACCCAAGTCAACAACGTGGTCGGAACGTTGAATCTGCTCTACATCATGAAAGAGAGCTTCCCAGATTGTCACCTGGTTAAATTGGGGACGATGGGCGAATATGGCACGCCTAACATTGATATTGAAGAAGGCTACATCACGATCGAGCATAACGGTCGCAAAGATACCCTGCCCTACCCCAAACAGCCGGGTAGTATGTATCACCTCAGCAAAGTTCACGACTCTCACAACATCCACTTCGCCTGCAAAATTTGGGGTTTACGAGCTACAGATCTCAATCAAGGCGTAGTTTATGGGGTTCTCACCGAAGAGACAGGCATGGATGAATTGCTGATTAACCGTCTCGACTACGATGGCGTATTTGGAACCGCATTGAACCGTTTTTGCATTCAAGCAGCCATCGGGCATCCGCTGACCGTCTATGGCAAAGGTGGGCAGACTCGTGGATTCTTAGATATTCGCGATACAGTGCGCTGTGTTGAGCTGGCGATCGCGACTCCCGCCAATGCTGGAGAGTTTCGCGTCTTCAACCAATTTACTGAACTGTTTAGCATTAGTGACTTAGCCACAATGGTGCAAAAAGCTGGCAGTGCAGTTGGCTTAAACGTTGAAGTTAAGAGCTACGACAATCCTAGAGTTGAGAAAGAAGAACACTATTTCAACGCCAAAAACACAAACTTATTAAACTTGGGGCTACAGCCTCATTACCTGTCTGACTCACTGTTGGATTCGCTGCTAAACTTTGCAGTCAAATACAAAGATCGCGTCGATGATTCTCAAATTCTGCCTAAAGTCACCTGGAAGCGCTAACCCATGAGCCTGCGAGTTTTGATCTTGCTGCTGACCAGCGTTCTACCTGGATTGGGAGCCATGGCGATCAGCACATTTTATCTGTTTCCAGAGTGGGCAGCATTAGATAAAAGCTATCGAAATTATGAAAGACTCGCCACTACTGGGGCAAATGTCCGAGAGTTATCGATCGCAGAGGCAGCAGAGATGCGGCACCGCCTCAACTGTTTTGCAGAAGGAATCGGGGTTTTAGTCGGGGGTGTGATGGTCGCGATCGGCGTTCATGGATGTACGCTCCCTAAATTGCCGTAACCGTTTTATTGTTCATCATCTTCATTTATGCGAATCGCTTTATTTACTGAGACGTTTCTTCCTAAAGTTGATGGCATTGTGACTCGGTTACGTCACACGGTTGATCATCTCCAGCGATTGGGCGATGAGGTCTTGATTTTCTCGCCCGACGGCGGACTGACTGAGCATAAAGGAGCCAGAATTTATGGAGTGTCTGGTTTTCCGCTGCCTCTTTACCCAGAGTTGAAGTTGGCATTGCCTCGTCCGGCGATCGGAGAAGAACTTGAGCGTTTTCAACCTGATATTATTCACGTCGTCAATCCTGCCATTCTCGGTCTAGCCGGGTTGTTTTATGGCAAAACTCTCAATATTCCTCTTCTGGCTTCCTATCACACTCATCTCCCTGAATATCTTCAACACTATGGCTTAGGCGCGTTAGAAGGGCTGCTGTGGGAGTTGCTCAAAGCGGGGCATAATCAGGCGGCGCTAAATTTGTGTACCTCAACTGCAATGGTTCAGACGTTGACTGAACATGGGATCGAGCGAGTTGATCTCTGGCAGCGCGGTGTTGATACTGAAACCTTTCAGCCCGATCTTGCCAGTTTAGAGATGAGAACTCGACTCAGTTTAGGGCACCCCAAAGATCCGCTATTGCTTTACGTTGGTCGCTTGGGTGCAGAAAAAGAGATTGAGCGCATCAAGCCCATTCTAGAAGCGATTCCTAACGCTAGACTCGCCCTTGTTGGTGATGGACCTAATCGCCAAACCTTAGAGAAATATTTTGCAGACACTCGCACTCACTTTGTTGGCTATTTAGGAGGTCAGGAGTTAGCTTCGGCGTTTGCCTCGGCGGATGCGTTTGTCTTTCCCTCACGCACCGAAACATTGGGATTAGTTTTATTGGAAGCAATGGCAGCCGGATGTCCAGTCGTGGCGGCTCGATCGGGTGGCATTCCTGACATTGTGGAAGATGGAGTCAACGGCTATTTGTTTGACCCCAACGATGATCAGGGGGCGATCGTAGCAACCCAACATCTTCTATCGAATCAAGAAGAACGAGAAACGTTGCGTCGCAATGCTCGACAAGAAGCCGAACGCTGGAGTTGGTCAGCCGCGACTCGTCAATTGCAAAGCTATTATCGAATGGTCGTTGCGAGCCGATCGCTGTCAGCCGCCGCATAAGTTTGCCCATGATTGGGTGACCAATGCCATCACCTAAACTCTGCTCTTAGAGGCTACTGTGTATACACAAGTTTTTGGCGCTGCGTTTCAGTCCTTTTCGCCCCCTAAATCCCCCATTCTGGGAGACTTTGAGAAGAGAGACTTTTAGGATTTAACGAAATTTTCCAGGTTCAAAGTCCCCCAATTTTGGCAGGGCTAATTTAAGGTCGAGAAAGAAAATATGTAACCTATATCTTGCGTCGAGGCATCATTTGATGCTGAACTA
>JBBRMC010000393.1:0-4291 GCA_038231055.1 Leptolyngbyales cyanobacterium | reverse complement strand
TTGATCAGAGAGTGCGTCTCCTAAATAGACATAGGTGACGGCATAGCTGGGGTCAAGCTTGATGGCTTTGCGATAAGGCGCGATCGCGTCCTCTGGGTCTCCTTGACCATGCAACGCTCGCCCTAAGCCAGCATACGCAAGGGTATGGGCGCTCACCCTCGTTCCGGTCATCTCTGGCAACGAGAGAGCTTTACGATAAGCAACGATCGCTGCCGATAACTTTTTTTGCTGACGCAGCGCGTTGCCTAAACCGCTGTAGGCATAGGTCAGGTTAGGATCAGCTTGAATGGCTCTGCGATAAGCAGCGATCGCGTCTTCGGGGCGTTTTTGATCGAGGAGGACATTTCCTAACCCGCAATAGGCTTGAGCATTCTCTGGGTCGATTTGGATGGCTCTTCTGTAAACGGCGATCGCTTCCTCAAGCCTTTTCTGGTCATAGAGCGTGTTGCCTAATCCTTGATATGCTTCTGCATTTCTAAAGTCGATTTGAATCGCTTTTCGGTAAGCAGCGATCGCGTCTTCTAGTTTTTGGCTGACCCTCAACTCAGCACCTAAGTTGATGTAGTAAGTAGGATCACTGAGTTCTAAATCAAAGCTTTTTACGGGTGCGACAGCCGAAATAGTGGGTTCATCACAGCCTGTCATCAACACCGTACTCGCTAAAGCTAGCGTAAGTGGAACTGTTGACCGGGAGAAAGCTTGAATCATCGCCTTTCTGAATATGAAGAGCTAATCTGAGCGATCGCCAAATGAGAAATAATCTGCGTGTGACAAAGTGCCTTGTTTCTCTATTCTGAAGTTTCCAGTGGTTTCAGGAAGTTCAATAAATTGTTGCTTTTATTACTCTAGTCACGGATATCAATTGTTTTTAATGTCTGATGGAGGTGAATCTAGTGCAACCGTCAGACCTGATTGATTTAGGAATTCCGTTTGGGTGGCGACGGGGTATGGGCGACTGGACAGGCGTAGAAGCGGCACTTGCGCGTCGAGATACCATTCAAATCATTCAAGAAGCTGGGTCAACGCAATGGCAGTCTCTTCTGCCTCCCGATCTGCCCGTCTGTATTGGCTTTCCTGACTACACAGCCACAACACGAGACAAAACTCCCGAACCCAAAGCGCGAATCTGGATTAGCCCAATTCAAAGACGGTTTGCGCCTGAATCGGTTTTGCCGAAGGTGCAGTGGCATCCCAGAGTGCTGTGGGTGGGAGTCGGTTGCCAGAGGGGAACGTCGGAGTCACTGGTCGAACACGCGATTCAAAAGACGTTGAGATCGCATCACTTAGCAGAAGGCGCGATCGCCGGAATTGCCACCATCAATCACAAAACCGACGAAGCAGGACTCGTGAACTTTTGCAGCGATCGTCATCTTCCTCTCCAGTTCTTTTCTGCTGACGCATTAAATGCTGTCACCGTCGCCAACCCGTCAGTTGCCGTTGAGCGATTGGGGACATTTAGCGTTGCAGAAGCCGCCGCGATTTTGGCAGCTCGGATCTATAAATCGGCTGATTCTGCCAAAGATGCTCTTTGGGTCGCCAAAAAAATTGTTCGAGTTGAGGGACAAACCGGATCAGTGACGGTCGCGATCGCCCAAGCTGAGCAAGAATATACCGACGACCTTAAACTAATAAAGGACATTCTCTAATCCCTAACCATGACTCGCAACTCTTCGCTATTCTCTAAAACACTGTCTAGAGTCATCTCCTTTCTGCTAGTCGGTTTGGTGTGGTTTAGTGGCGCACTTCCTGCACAAGCAGCAGCGTCTGCCGCAGCAAGTGGCAAATCACTCGACTACTCAAATGAGGGATTAGCCGAAAAAGACTTTTCGGGCGCAGACCTGCGCTCAGAAGAATTTCCGGGCGCTGATCTCAATCAAGCCAATTTCACCAACGCCAATTTAGAAGGAGCCGTCTTTAGCACCTCGACGCTCAAGGGCACGAACTTTCAGGGTGCAAACATGAACCAGGTGATGATGGATCAAGTCCGGTTGTCTAAGGTAAATCTCAGCGATGCCGTACTAACCGATGCCATGTTACTTAGAACTGTGTTTCAAGATGTGAATGTGACTGGGGCTGACTTTAGCGGCGCAATTTTGAGCGGTCTTCAGGTCAAAGAGCTTTGTAAGGTCGCGACTGGGAGCAATTCTAAGACAGGTGCAGACACGCGAGAATCGTTGGGATGCAAATCATAGGGGTGCTTCTGCACCTTGTATTGACGGAGATCTGGAGTGTTCCTCAGTACGATAAGCTGACAACTATCTATACCTAAGAGAATTCTGTCTTATGTTTTTTTGGCGATTGGCTGCCTTTTTATTGGCTTTCATGATGTGCAGTCATTCCTTGCCCGCTCAAGCGTTAGATTATCCGCCCCCGCTTTCGTTTAGCAACGCTGAGTTATCACGAAAAGATTTCTCAGGGCAAAACCTGCGATCGGCAGAGTTCTCAAACACCAATCTTGAAAGCACAAATTTCACCAATGCAGAAATGCAGGGAATTGTCTTGAGCGCCTCGGTGCTGACGAAGACAAATCTGCGTGGGGCAAATCTGACTAACGCCTTAATGGATCAGATTAAATTCACGGAGGCAGATTTGAGTGATGCGATTTTGACCGAAGCGATTTTGTTGCGATCGACCTTTGATCGGGTGACGATCGTGGGGGCAGATTTTAGTGATGCAATTTTAGATCGTGCCCAAGTGAAAGAACTGTGTCAAATTGCTCAGGGCGTGAATTCTAAAACGGATGTGGACACCAGAGAGTCCTTAGGTTGCAGACAACAAACTCCCGCGATCGGGGATGTTTTATCAATGTTTCCGAGATTGCTTTCGCCGTTTGCCTCCCCTGGTGACTTGCCATGAATCGAGTCGGCATCATTGGCGGTGGACAACTCGCCTGGATGATGGCAGACGCAGCAAAAAAGTTGAGCGTCGAACTGATCATTCAAACCCCGTCTCAAACCGATCCGGCAGGGTCGATCGCGACTCAAACTATTCTCGCGGCGATCGACGATGCCCATGCAACGGCTCACCTCGCGGCGTGTTGCGATGTCATCACGTTTGAAAATGAGTTTGTCGATTTAGAAGCCCTCTCTGAGCTAGAAAAGCAAGGCGTTTGCTTTCGTCCTAGTTTAAGTGCGCTCAAACCGCTATTAGATAAATATGACCAGCGCTGCTATTTGCGCGATCGTCAGCTTCCAGTGCCTAAATTCTCTGCGTTAGAAGTGAGTTCTTTGCTACAACCGAGTGAACTTCCGATCGTGCTTAAAACCCGTCGTCACGGCTATGACGGGCAAGGCACTTTTATTCTTAAAACGGCTGCGGAGCTTGAAACCATTCTCAAAACCCTCAATAATCAGCCTTTATTAGTTGAAGAATTCATCCCGTTTGAGCGAGAACTCGCGGTGATGGCAGCTCGATCGCTGACGGGCGAGATTGTCGTCTATCCAGTGGTCGAAACCCAGCAAGAAAACCAGGTGTGTCATCGCGTTATTGCCCCTGCCACTCTACCTGACGCGATTGTGATGGAAGTGGAGATGATCGCTCGCACTCTTCTAGAGAGTCTGCAAGTCGTCGGCATATTTGGCATTGAGCTATTTCTCACCCATGAGGGCAAAGTTTTGGTCAACGAGATTGCACCTCGGACTCATAATTCTGGACACTATACGATCGATGCCTGCGTGACTTCTCAATTTGAGCAGCAACTCCGAGCGGTGTGTGGATTGCCTCTGGGCAGTCCGGCTTTGACCTGCGATGGGGCAGTAATGATCAACCTCCTCGGCTATGAACACTCTGAGAGCGATTATTTAGATAAACGACAACAACTTGCTGCAATCCCCGGTGCGGCTGTGCACTGGTATGGCAAGACCGAATCGCGGATAGGACGTAAGCTAGGTCACGTCACGATTTTGCTAAACGGCTCCTCTAATTTGCGTCAACACGCGATCGAGGTTGGACAAACGATCGAGTCCATCTGGTACAGACCCTAAAAAACGAGCCTCTCAATTCCAGCGATCGCCGAAGCAATGCGTGGAGATTTAGAGACTCGTTTTTGTAGGGACTGATCAGTACCTTACTTTAACCCCGTTCGAGGTTCAGACCTCAGGACGGGTTAAGCAAACACCTGCCACTCCAGCAACGAGATCGGTGAGACAAACCCGGTGCCCGGTTGCAGTTGAGTGCCATCTAGCTCCCATACTGAAATCTGATTCGTGCCCTTGTTGCGCCAGAGCAGATCGGTCTTGCCATTGCCATCATAGTCCCCTGAGTCTTCAATCACCCAGCTAGCGTCTGGAAC
>JBBRMC010000392.1:0-4294 GCA_038231055.1 Leptolyngbyales cyanobacterium | reverse complement strand
ATTGGGCGATCGCAGCTAGCACATGGGGCTGAGTAGGCAGATCAGACGATCCTAGAGACAGATCAATGACATCTCGACCAGCGGCTTTGGCTTTGGTTTTTGCCCGATCCATGTCAGCAAAGACGTTGGCTTGTAGCGGTTCTAAACGAGTGGCAAATTGCATCGGCGATCGCGGGTCAGCGTTGAGACGACAGAAACGAGATCTAAAGTGTACCGCTTTGGACAGAGGATTTGCGTTACCTTATGCTGAAAGCTGAGACAACACAAAATCCTCTAGTTTTTGCTTGCTGATTGCCCCCTCACTCGCTTTTTTCACTTCGCCGCCTTCAAAGAATCTAAACGCAGGCACCCCTTCAACTTTGCACATCGACACTGTTTCAGGATTGGGATCGACTTCCATCTTGATCACCTTTAAGCGATCGTGATAGCTCGATGCAACGCCCTCAACGAGAGGAGCCGTCAACCGACAGGGACCACACCACGAAGCCCAAAAATAAACCAGCACGGGCTGATCGGCTTTCAAAACTTCTGTCTCAAAGTCGCTATCTCCAATGACACGAACGCTGCTCATATCGCACTGCTGTTATTAACATCCGTTCACAATTCTAAAGCCTTAGGCTGGCTACTTTTGATAGAAACATCGCAAAAGCAAAAATTCCCAACCTTTTGAAGAAGCCGGGAATCTGAACGCAAATGTGAATGCCCTCACCCCCAACCCCTCTCCCATAGGAGAGGGAAGCTAGAAATCTTGTTCCCTCTCCTGTGGGAGAGGGCTAGGGTGAGGGCAAAATCCGTGCTTCATCGATAAATTTAGCAGCGCTCAGAATTTCACCCCGGTCTTAAAGCTGATCTAACTGCTTTTTCAGGTCTTCTAGCTCAGCATCAACGGCTTGTTGATCTTGAGGAGAGGCAGTTGTCTTCGCTTGAGGACTGGCAGTCGGGGAAGTTCCGGGCAACTGAGCCTGGTTTTGAGACGTGCTCGGAGCCAGCATCTGAGCCTTCATCGCTTCAAGTTCGAGATCGACATCTCCTGACTCTAGCGCGGCAAACTGGCTTTCTAAATCGGCACCTGCCAACTCAGCCGCCGCTTGCGATCGGGCTTCTAGCTGCAACACTTTTTCCTCCATCCGCTCAAAGGCTGCCATTGCGCTGCCTGTGCCGAGATTGCCCACGGTGTTTTGCAGCTGCTCTTGAGCTTTGGCAGCACTTGCCCGTGCCCGCAGCATATCTTTCTTGGTTTTTGCTTCAGAGATCTTGCCTTCTAAAGCAATCAGACTGCGCTTGAGCGTGTCAACTTGAGTGACTTGCTGATCGAGTTGAGCCTTGAGCGTGGTGGAGGTGTCAGCGTAAGTTTTCTTGCGGAGCAGCGCTTCACGAGCAAGGTTTTCGTCGCCTTTTTGCAAGGCAAGCTGGGCTTTTTGCTGCCAGTTATTCGATTGCGTTTGCGCCTGGTTATATTGCTGCTCACTGCGTTTTTGGCTGGCGATCGCACTTGCCACCGCCTGACGCAATTGCACCAGATCTTCCTGCATATCGATCACAGCCTGTTCCAGAATCTTTTCTGGGTCTTCAGCCTTGCTCACAAGATCATTGAGATTGGCTCTAGCGACTCGGCTGATTCGGTCAAATAATCCCATAATTCTGTCTTTCCTCTTGACGTGTATACAAAAGGGTGTGCTGTAAACCTATAGGTTATCCCACACCGCCGATCGTAGAAAGAAACCTACCGAATCAACGAGAGCCTTTTAGCGTATCGTTCACTGTTCTCACGATCGCTCATCAGACCAGCAACCTCAAAAACTGTCAAAACACAAGCTCTCTCTACCAGTTTAAGAATTTTGGGTTGAAACCGGTAGACTAACCGAAGTTTTTTATGAAAAATTGGTCACGAGTTGAAAGCTGGAAGAAAGGTTGCACCCACCGATCGCTTCAATTTTCGCATCGCTCGACCCGCCATATCTGTAAATAATAGATCTCCATAGAGAAGTTGAGTTGCCATTCGAGTAGCTCTTTCAGATTTAACGCCATATTTGTAGCAAGCGCCCGTCCATTGATAGAAGACTTGAGCGAGCGTCAACGCGGCATCAAAATTGGCGGCAAATTCGGCGTGGATGAGATCGGTGTAGTGGTCTGCGGTTTCGTCTACTAAACATTGAGATGCGATCGCGCCACTCTTCACAGCGTGAAGAATGCCATCCCCAAACAAGGGATTGATCAATCCGGCAGCATCTCCCACTAACAGAATGCGTCCTTCATGAAGCGGTTCTTTGCCGTTCCAGGTTGGCAAGGGGTGAGCGTGAAAGCGCGCTTGGTCGCGATCGATTGACAGTCCCATCGCTTCAACATATTGAAAGATGGTTTGCTGGAGTTCGGCTCGGAGAGTCCGGTTGTTTCGAGCATCTTTGCGATCGGGTCGAAACACCCCTGCGCCAATGTTCAAGTGATCGGCTTTGGGAAAAATCCAGGCGTAACCGCGCTTGGTGGCTCCATATTCTAGATGAGCCACATCGGGACGCAGATCAGCATGTCCGTCGCCCCAGCGGTGAGGATGCTCAAGTTCCATTGCTAGGGCGATCGCGCGATTTTGTCGCAGCTTGGTCGAGTTGACCGTCACCCCATTCGCACCGTCTGCACCAATCACATATCTGGCTTTCGCGACAAACTCGCTGCCTGTTTTGATGCCTTGAGCCGAGATTTTGATGCCGTCTGGCTCGACCTCAAGCGATCGGACTGCCAGCCCATCTCGCAATTCTGCTCCACATCGGACGGCTCGCTGTGCGAGAGCATAATCGAATCGCGATCGCTGCACCATCCATAACGAAAGCGGTCTATCAACACCAGGGGGATTGATCGGTGCAAGATAGGCATCCTCAAAATTCCACGTATGGCGCATATGAGTGACTTGCGACTCAACGAATGCGTCGGGTGCTAAATCTCGCAAGACTTCTTGCATCACCATCGGCATTCCACCCCCGCAGGTTTTGTGGCGAGGCAGAAACTGCTTTTCTAATAGTGCGACTTTCAGCCCCGCTTGAGCTGCCTCTGCGGCTGCCATCGTCCCAGCAGGTCCGGCTCCACACACCACCACATCATAATTCATCATAGTTTTAGCTCGCCGAACGTCAACTTCTAGCTAGACAGACACAGACTCTACATCATAATTCTGATTGGTGTGGGGAGGGGTCTATGAAGAGAGCTTCCCCGCGATCGTGTCTGGTTACTAGAAGAGTAGACTCTTCATTCGTCAAGCCAGAAATCTCTTTGAAAAAACAAGGTTTCTAGCGATCGATCCCTGCGATTAACGCCTTCTCTTTTGGAGAGGTATCTTTAGGACGATCGACGATTGCTGATGCTAAATCCGGCATTTCTTGCCAGCAGTGAGAGGATGTTTGAAAAGTCAGTTGAGGGGTAGAAAAGCTCTCTCGGTCTAAGCTGTGAATATATAGAACACAGCACCGAGAGAGTCAGATGAGTAAATCCTATCCTAGTAACTTAACCCAAGCCCAGTATGAATTTCTCAGTGACCTGATTCCAGAGGCGAAGCCAGGGGGTCGTCCCCGTGAAGTCGAAATATGGGACGTTCTCAACGCAATCTTTTATGTCCTGGTTGAAGGAGTTCGATGGAGAGCATTGCCAGGAGACTTTCCAGCTTGGCAGACGGTGTACACCTACTTTCGGAACTGGCGCAAAGATGGGACATGGATCAGCCTTCATGACCGCTTACGCATGTGGACAAGAATCGAACAGGGGCGTTTTTCCAGTCCCTCAGAAGCGATCATCGATAGCCAAAGTGTGAAGAGTGCCGCAATGGTGGATCAAGAGGTGGGCTACGATGCAGGCAAACGTATCAAAGGACGCAAGCGATTTATGACGGTCGATACGCTGGGACTGGTCTTGCGGGTATGGGTAACAGCAGCCAGTGTCGGAGAACGAGAAGGTGGGAAACAAGTGCTGAAGCAGGTCAAGCAAATGGGTCAACAAGTATCTCGCTTAACCACTATCTGGGTCGATGGCGGCTTTGATGGAACCCCTTTCTTGCACTGGGTGATGGACTACTGTCGTTGGATTGTCCAAGTGGTGTTGCGTCCCAAAGAACACAAGGGGTTTGTTTGACTGCCGAAACGATGGGTAGTGGAACGAACATTTGGTTGGCTCATGGGCTGTCGGCGATTGGCGAGAGACTATGAGTTACTCCCAGAAACCTCAGAAATGTTTATCTACCTTGCCATGATCCGGGTCATGGTGAGACGGTTGGCATAAAATTTGACCTCCCATAACTTTTCAAACATCCTCT
>JBBRMC010000391.1:0-4299 GCA_038231055.1 Leptolyngbyales cyanobacterium | reverse complement strand
CCATCCAGTAGCTAATAGCCAACGAACGCGGTGCATGGTCTTCTCAGAAACTTGATGCAGCATAGGTGTTACCTCTTTCAGAACAGTCAATGTCACTTCAGCAAGACACGACTATGAATACAGGAATTAAACAAAAATTTATAAGTGAACCACACTTAAGAAACACAAGCGACTAAAAAATCAACTAATGAACGTCACCATCGCTAATTTGCCAAAATTGCAACTGTTTCTTGGCATTCCAACTCACTAAATAGTCATGATTAGGACTGAATGCAACATTTTTCGGTTGCTCTAAAGTACCTACTTCTCGCATCACTAATTTATCAACTTGCGGAATCCAGGCGTGAATGCTGCCATTGCGATGAACAGTAATGATATTGCGATCGCACCGAGAAACCATAACGGGATTAGCAGATGCCTCCGGCAACACTTGAACCAATGCTTCGCGGTTGAGATCCCACATCAGCCCTCGGTCTTTGCCAAAGCTAATTAGCGTGTGGTCATTCACTAACTGTAAGTCCACGATCGTGTCGCGATGTCCTGAAAATGTCCGGTGAATCTGCCCAGTGCGAAGATTCCAGACTTGAAGCTGATGATCTTGATTGGCAGTGACCAACGTGTCAGAAGCCGCGCCGTAAGTCATTGTCGTCACATCTGCTTGAGAAAGGTTGAGAGTTTGCAGCAGTGCGCCCGTTTGCAAATTCCATTGGCGGAGGGTTCTATCTTTAGAACTACTAACCAATGTTTGTAAATCCGGACTAATTGCGATCGCAGTTATAACAGTTTGATGTCCCCTGAAGGTTTGAAGAATTTTTCCTGAAGCAGCATCCCAGAGTTGAATGGTGCCATCTGCACGACCACTCACCAAAAATTTGCTGTTTTGGCTGATGACTAACGTTGTAATAGGTGCCTGGTAGCCGCTCAGGGTTTTGGTTAGAGTTCCCTTTGGCAATGACCATAAGCGTAGTAGGTGATCAGTTCCAGTGGTTACCATCACTCGATTGTTGGGAGCAATCAGCACTCGATCGATGCCCGATTTAATTGTCATTTCCCGCAGCATGGTTAACCGCCCCTCAGGCTGTACCAGAAATCTCTGTTCGAGTTGATTAAGAGCAGATTTGACCTGTTGGCGATAGCTAGGCAACCATTCTGCGATCGCCCCTTTCGCGCTCTGAGAAACAACCAGGGTCAACAGCAGCAGTGTGCTAGCTGGCAACAGCGCTTTGTGCCAACGACGGGTTCCTTTAGACTGAGAACGCTGGTCTGGGAGCAATGCTTGTAGCTCTGCTAAAACATCGGATGCTTGTTGGTAGCGATCGCTGGCTTGACTTCGTACCATACGATTGAGAATCATGATCAGTTCCGAGGGAACAGAGGACGGTTGTAAGTAGTGCTGCCAATCGAGTTCTCCTGAAATCAAGTCTTGCTTAAACTGTCGTGGGTCAACACCCGTCAATAAGTGAATCACCAACATTCCTAGCGCATACACATCGCTACTAGGTTGAGGCAGCCCCAAGCGTTGCTCGTCTGGCATATAGCCAGGAGTGCCAATTTCAAGTAGCGATAGATCAGCATCAAGCTGTCTGCTAGGCTCGGTTTTGGACATTTGACACGCTGCCCCAAAATCGATTAAAACCACCTTGCCATCTCGACGACGAATCAGGTTGCTAGGGGTAATATCGCGATGAATGACCCCCTGTGAATGGATGTAGTCCAGAATGGGCAGCAGTTCTAGCAGTAATGCGATCGCGGCTTTTTCCGTAAAGGGTTTTCCGTGGGTAAGCCGTTTGCTTAAATTTTCACCCTCAATATACTCTTGCACCAAATAGGTTGAATCGTGCTCCTGACAATAGGCAAAGAGCGTCGGAATTTGAGAGTGATGTCGCCCAAACTGCTCTAACAAATGAGCTTCTGTCTCAAACAATTGGTGCGCGGTTTCTAGTGAAATAGTGCTGTGGGAGGGCAGTTTGAGACATTTGACCACACACAACGGATGCCGAGGAAGATATTTATCGCGAGCCAGATAGGTTTCGCTAAATCCTCCTGCTCCCAGCTTCTCTAAAATCAGGTAGCGTCTAGTTAATAATTGCCCAATCATGCTCATAGCCTTTTGTGCACGGACGCTTTAAGCCAGTGTTGTCCGCGAGATTCATTGAGTAGTTTGTTGCTCGTTCAGCAGATGTTTTTTAGTAGCCAGATCTAACGGCAAATTTTACCGCAGTCTTGGCTGCGATCGCTGCCTCACACTCAGGCAATAGAAACGTTTTGATCACTGGGTAAATACTGTGGCTAATCAATGCAGAAGCAGACACAACTCAACCTAGCCCTGACTCAATGACGTTTTAGCTGTGATATTTGCTAGATGCTCATGCAAAGTATAACGACTTGTGGGGCGATTGACTACCTGTTTTGTAAAAAATAAACTCAAAAATGGTGCGAAATTAATTGGAACCGGGCTTAAGACAGTCGTTCTAGTTAATTTGGGAGAGGTGTCAAATTGTCTTCTAGCGGCTAAACTATGGATGGGGGTGTAGCAACCAGAGATTGGTCAATCAGAGCTAAATTTGCTTAGTTTAAGGCTCTGAACCAGGCTCGAAGTGTTGAATAATCGTTGACGCAGATCACTGCGAACTTTAAGAGCGGGTGTAAACCTGCTTTGACATAGCTCCACCCAAGATGCAGGTATATATTCAAAGATGGTTTTAACTTTTTGGGATATTCCTGAGATTAAATCTCGCAAGTCATTAGAATTTTTAGAACGATCGCTCAAGCCAATTTGTGTCTATGACGTTCAAGGAGACACAGTTTATGCTAGCCAGAGTTTTTTAACATTGATGCAAGTGTCTGGGGTGCCAGCTAATTTCTTTCATTGTTTTCCAGCAAAGTCGATTGCCTCAACTGACCTTGCGAAATTTTGGAGTCGGGCTTTACGAGGAGAAACTCTCCAATTCCTCGCTAAAGGCAGAGACGCAAAAGAGATCTTGGAATGTTCCCTTCAATTTGAAGCTGATGCAAAACTCATGTTTTTTGAGGCTAAAAGAATTGATGCAGCCGACCAAATTGGTAGCCTCACCGAAGCCTACAAACGGGCAATTGCCAGGTCTGCTCAGTCCACGTTGGCGACTGCTTTAATTGATTCAACTGGCAGAATTATTCAGTGCAATCAGAATCTACACGAGCTTTTAGGAACTCACGATCGAGACCTGATTAATCTTGAGGAATTCGTGTATCCAGACGATCGGTTGATTGATCACCCATCAAAGCAAAGTTTGCTGAATGGAAGCATTCCTGCCTACACCATTGAGAAGAGATTTATTTCTAAAAGCAACAAAGTTCTTTGGTTAAACGTCACCGTCTCATTGCTTAAGCTTACTTCTGATATGGATGAATACCAGCCTTACTGTGCAGTGCTGTTAGAAAATATTACTGAAAGCAAAAAGATTTACAGTACCCTCGTCAGAACCGAAGAAAAATGGAAGACATTTTTTCTAAATAGCCCTTACTTATTTATTCAAACTAGCAATAATGGGCAAATGATCTATGTGAGTCCTGCGGTTGAAGATTTATTAGGTTATCAATCTGAAGAGTTGCTTGGTCGGCAGATTAAAGAACTCGTTCATCCTAGCAATTTAAACGAAGTGGAAGCTGCTCTAGAGCAGTGGAGTAGCGGTGTTCAGTCAAGTCACACAGCGATCGAATGTTGGTGGAAAACAAAGTCTGACCGATGGGTTGCTCTATCCATTCAGGGGCAGCGATTTCCATCAACTCTAAAAATTGATGGAGTGATGATCAGTGGACACAATATTACCGATCGCAAATGTTTAGAAAGCGAACTCAAAGCAAATGAAGAAAAATTTAAATCACTCGTTCTCAATAGTTTAGGCGCAGTCTTTCACTGTGATTCTAGCTACATGATGGAATTCATGAGTGATGGAATTCAAGACATCACTGGGTATCCGCCATCAGTGTTTGCAAACAATCAAGTTCGATCGTATCTCAGTATTGTTCACCCAGATGACATTGCGATTCTCAAAGATTCCCTAGTTCAAGGGATACTAAATCGTTATCGTTGCTCGATCGACTATCGAATTATTGATGCAAATGGTCAGATTCGTTGGGTAACTGAGCGCAAGCAAGGAATCTTTGACGAACACGGTAATCTGTTATGGTTTGATGGTGTATTGCTAGAGATTAACGATCCCAGGTAAGTAGAACCCTTCTTCACCGGGATGCGACTAACTAGCGCAGAAGACGCTCCATCGATTCTTAATAAATCTCTGCGCTTCTTGCTTAATCTTT
>JBBRMC010000390.1:0-4304 GCA_038231055.1 Leptolyngbyales cyanobacterium | reverse complement strand
GTTGAAAAAGAGATCCAGTCTAAGGCTGAATCAGGGTTTGAGGTCTAGAATCTGCCCAAATTTTGTCCGGAGTATCGCTAGAAATTATTTAATTATTTATTTTCAGCGTTAAAAATATTTACTGATCTCGACTGTTGCAGATGAATAGGATAACTACATGGAGCAAACCTTAAATTGACTTTATATAGTTTCCTTTATATAGTTTCTATAAAACCTCAGCAATTTTCTCAAGCCCACGTTTTATCCTCAATTGCTGTTGTGGTAGGCTCAAAAAAATCTAAGGCTAGGTAAATTTTTAGATAGATCCAGCCATGCTTGATACCGATCGTCTTCCCCTAACAGGTGACGCTCTTGCGTGTTTCCGCCACGGGCTTGACTGCGCCGCTGCCGGAGAGCATGAAAAAGCGGTCGCCCACTACAACAAAGTTTTGCAAGCGCGGTCAGACTTCTGGGAAGCCTGGTATGAACGCGGGCTGTCGCTGGAAACGTTGGGGTTTTATTCTGAAGCGGTCGAGAGTTTCGATCGGGCTTTAGAAACCGAGCCACATCAAGGATCTATTGAAGAGATTTGGCATGATCGCGGCAATGCGCTGCAATATGGGTTAGGAGAGTATGAAGCAGCGCTTCGATGCTATGACCAGACGCTGCGAATTAATAATGCTCATGTCAGAGCTTGGCAAAATCGCGGCAATGCCTTGCTCTATGGGTTGAGCCACTATGAAGATGCGATCGCTAGCTATAACCGCGCCTTGCAGCTTAACTCTGAAAGTTATTTGACCTGGCGCAACCGTGGCAATGCTCTCGTTGAGCTAAAACGTTACACCGAAGCGATCGCTAACTACGATCGCGCCCTCTCTTTGCAACCCGATGATCAGGTTTCGTGGCAGGCTCGCTTATTAGCGTCTCAGCAGCTTGGGCTAAATTCACTGCGACAGCCAACCACTAAGCCAACCTGGTATGGAGATGGCTACAGCGATTCAGCACTGCTCGAAGGAGAATCCACTCCGCCTAAAGAGGTTGACGAGCCTAGATCGGTGGGGTGCTCACAGCCTTTATTGAGTGTCGAAGATGATTTTGGACAACGCGAAATTGCCTTAGAAAACGACCACTATACAATTGGACGAGATCCAAAAAATGATATTTGTTTACGATCGCAGTTTGCATCGCGATATCATGCCGTGCTGCGCCGACTCAATCGTGAAGATGGCAGTTATACCTACACGATCACAGATGGCAATTTAGATGGGAAACCAAGCACTAACGGGCTTCTGGTAAATGGGCAGAAGCAACAGACTTGGGCACTCAAAACAGACGATTTGATTGTTTTTGGTCCTCGTGTGCGGGCAACCTATCAAATGGCGATCGGGTCGATCGAGTTTGATGCCTGACTGAATGTTGTTTGATGGTGCTCCTAGAGGTTCGGGTTTACGCACTCAGCGCATCGAAAGGGCTTGCTACATTGGAAGTCGCAGTTGTTTCAAGGGCTTTGTTTGATTTGAATGGCTGGCACCCCCATCAGGTCTAGTCCGAAGAATTGATTGATCGGCTCAACCAAGCGCACCCTACTTGAAACTGTGAAAACAAAACTCATCTTTGCAGCCGTTTTAGCGCTTCTGACATTTACTATGGTCGTGTTTGCAACGTCGCTATCGAGTCCTGATAGCAAACCTCAGGCAGTTAGCCCAATCCATCAGCTTTATATATTTGGCGATAGCCTCTCAGATACGGGCACCATCTATAACGCTACTGGAGGCACCTATCCTCCTAGCCCACCCTACTTTCAAGGTCGCTATTCAAACGGTCCGGTTTGGGTTGAGCATCTGGCTTCTAAGTTAGCAATCACCCTCGATCGCGCTCATAACTTTGCCGCAGGTGGGGCAACCACGGGAGCCAATGGTTCCTACGGCATTCCTGGGTTGTTAACTCAGGTGAAAAGTTTCACAACGGCTCACTCTCAGGCTGACCCACAGGCGCTCTATGTCATCTGGGCAGGCGCAAATGATTATCTGCAAGGGGCAACCAACCCGACGATCGTGGTGAGGAATCTAACGCAGGCGATCGAGTCGCTCTCAAAGGTGGGTGCCCAAAAAATCTTAGTGGGCAACTTACCGGATCTGGGTCAGCTTCCATCCACGCGCAACACGAGCAATTCTCGCCCTCTCAGTGCGGTCACTCAGGCTCACAACCTCAGCTTGGCTCAGTCTCTTAAAACCCTCCGCTCAACGGTTCAAATCATTTCACTGGACGCGAATGCCCTCTATCGAGATGCCGAAACTGATCCCGCTAGGTTTGGGTTTACCAACGTGACGACGGGTTGCCTCTCGGCTCCCGATCGCTGTTCTCAGCCCGATACCTTCTTATTTTGGGACGGCATTCACCCCACCACAGCAGCGCATCGAGCATTGGGTGAAACTGCTTTTTCAGCCCTGCAAGTTGGGCAGAGAGCGGGTTAAATCGAGCAATCCTTTCTGGATTTGTGAGCCGCTTTTCTGATCTGTGGTCTAATGAGGTCTGATTTGACCACGCCATCAGTGAGAGAATGCTTGCTTGGGTGCCTAAACCAATAAAAACGCTGACGACTCGACTGAGATTGGGAATACGAATTCTAATAGGAGTCGTGTGTCTAATGACCCTGGTGTGGATCACCCATCCAGCTTTTTCTCAAGAAAGCGGTTCTCTCGACGACCTGAAGCAACAGCAGCAGCAGATTGACCAGCAGCGATCGACGGTGCAAAAAGAGCGCGATCGCGTGCAAAGACTAGAGAAATCGGCTCAAAGCAATCTCAAAGGCATTCACAAAACGATTCAGGTGACTGCTGCACAACTTCAGGCAAATGAGACGAAACTGCAAAAAGCCACTCAACAACTTAAGAAGCTGCAAATCGCGCTAGACTCTGCCGACCGGATCTATCGCCAAAAACAATCAGCGACGGGGTCTCGACTGCGCTTTTTGCAACGTCAACAAAAAAGTCATGGCTGGGCAGTCTTGCTGCAAAGTCAGAGTTTGAATGATTTTCTCGATCGCCGTTATCAACTCAGTCGGGTTTATAAAACCGATCGTAAGATTCTCATCGATCTGAAATCAGAAGCTGATCGGCTCGATCGCCAACAAAATCAAGTCGAGCAACAAAAAAATCAAATTGCGCTGATCACCCAAGAGCTTTTAGCCCAAAAATCAGAATTTGAAGCTCAGGCAACCTATCAAAATCAGGTGGTCGATCGCTTAAAGACTGATCGCCGCGCCCTTGAAGCTGCCGAAGCTCAACTCGCCCAAGATTCTCAAGGCATTGGTGCGTTGATTCAAAAACGCGTCGCTCAAGAACGCGCTAAAAACGGCATTGTTGTCTTGGGCACAGGGCAAATGAGCTATCCCAGTGATGGCGAGATCACCAGTGGTTTCGGCTGGCGAATGCACCCAATTTTGGGCTATCAGCGCTTTCACTCTGGCGTAGATTTTGGTGCCGACTATGGCAGCACGATTCGAGCCGCCGATCGCGGGGTTGTGATCTTTGCCGGATGGTATGGCGGCTATGGCAACGCGGTGATCATTGACCACGGCAACAATCTCACCACTCTCTATGGTCACACTAGCGGACTGTATGTTTCTGAAGGGCAAGCGATCGAGCGAGGGCAGCCGATCGCCGCAGTCGGCTCTACTGGGCTTTCAACAGGACCTCACCTGCACTTTGAGGTCAGACAAAATGGCGAACCTGTTGATCCGATGGGCTACTTTTAAAGCGATAGTGGGCTTGTTTTTTGTTCAGAACTGCGGCTTGATATGCTGATTCCACACAGCTTTTACTTGTTCTGCATCAGCAGCAGAAATCTGCCCAATCTTCACCAACAGTAAAGATTGCTCAAGACAGTCCAACCGAGACAAACGTACTGTCGATGCAACGCGCAAACCACTAGCTGACCAATCGTTGAGAGCAATATCGGTTTGAGTTCGAGGTTTTGCAGAAGTCACTACAACTGCTACCACATCGTTCCCATCTAGCCAAAGAATAAGAATCGGGCGTTTTTTAGATCCTGTACCGCTTGTAAATAAAATCTCGGCAATCCAAAAGTCACCTGGTTGAATAGCCATCATAAAGCCCCTCGTCGTCGGGAGCGTAACCATTCAAGAAGGCATCGTGGCAACGGGCGATCGTTGAATCAGGTTGGTTGGTCAAAGGTTCAATGGTAATCAGCCATCGCCCTTCTCCAAGGCGATCAACGACTTCATCGGGCAGGGTCAATTTTTCTCCTGTCTTTAGTTCGATTTCGTAGGTTAGATTAACTAACTTGGTGTTCATGTCAGGTTC
>JBBRMC010000389.1:0-4317 GCA_038231055.1 Leptolyngbyales cyanobacterium | reverse complement strand
CGAAACGCCGTGGTAGTCGTCGGTCTGCTCGATCTTTTGGGTGTTGGGGTAACGCAAAGCTTGATCAGAATGGGACATCATGCAGAATCCTAGAATGTGAATCACCTTCTAGTGTGCGATCTTTGCCTCAAAAATTCTATGAGCGGAATCCACCGAGACATTACCCCAGATCCCCGATCGAGCCTTGTCGATCGTCATTTACCTATGACTCTCCAAGTCCAACGATTGCTGCGGAGAGAAGGTAGAGCGCACGTGTTCACTGATCTCGAAACCTCAAAACGATTGACACAGCCTATTATCGAGAGTGGAGAGCAAACTGGGATAGACGACCAAGAAGATGATTATGAACAGTATGGACTGTATTTTTCAGAGGCAATCGGCTACATAATTAAGGCAGATGGGAGCCGAACACCGCTTTACTACGGCGAAATCAAAATTATTAAAACTACGGGTGAGTATCATGCTATCCCACGCACCAGCCCTCGCAGAACAAGCTAAAACCTGGAAGTTTCTAGAACTCTGGATTGATCCAGTGCTTTTTCCACCCAAAATTCTCATGCTCATCGGTGATCAAGACGGCACTTGCCGTATTTTTAATCCAACGTCTGACTATAAACTTGTAGTCTTTCACTCCAATTATCAAGCAGCCCAAGAATGGCTTCTCGAAGATGAGTACGAAAGGATCAAAGGTCAACTCTTAGCCGAAGAAGTCCTGTAATTGAGAGGAGTCTTCTCTCGCCGCAGATACAATTTTGGACTTAATAGCAAGGGCTAGCAACGATGCAACACGCTTTCAATTTCCTTGTGCTTCCTCAATTTCTAGCAGACTGACAATGACTCCAGCGATCGGAACTGCCAAAAAGATTCCCAATAGCCCTGAAACTCGTGTGCCAATCAGAAGTGCAAAAAACACTACTACAGGACTGAGATGAACGGTGCTTTGCATCACGCGTGGCGAAACAAAATTATCTTGTATTTGTTGCAGCACCACGCAAATTGCTAATACCTTGAGTGCCGTAAGCCAACCGCTTTGCACCAAAATAATCAAGCACACAAACGTCACGCCTAACGTTGCGCCAATGCCAGGAATTAGGTCAAGAATGCCGATCACTACAGCAAGCAAAAACGGAAAGGGAATCTGAACCAGCAAAAAAACCAGAAAGGTGGCAAGACTCAACAGAGACGAGATCAGCAGTTGACCTTGCAGAAATCCCACAAAGTTTCTTTGCACCACGATCGAGACCCGATTTCGATGTTGAACCGGAACCAGTTTGAGGATCAGTCGCCACAACTTTGCACCATCAATCAACATGAAAAAAGCAACGACTAGAACAATGATAAACGTGACGTAATTTTGGAGCAGAACGGGCAAGGAACTGACTGCCCAATTTAACGCCACTACAAAAGCATTGCGAATCTGAGCATCGATCACATCTAAGTTAAGCGAAATGTTTCTCGCTGCTAAAGCACTCTGCACCTGATCGAGTGGATTGTTTGAGGTGTTAAGAGTCTCTAGTAGCAGCGTTGTTAACTGTTGAACTTGATTAATGAGCGTCAATCCGATTGCGATGCCCAACACAATAATGGTTAGCAAGCTTAGAGCAATGACAAGACCCAAAGCAGATCTTCGCCCAACGAATCGCTCTAAATAACGCATCGGGTAGTTTAGCAGCAGCGCTAAAATTGCTGAAAACGCAAACACAAAAATCACGTATTCAAAATACTGAATTAGGGCAATAAATGCCCAGCCAGATACAAAGAACAACAAGAAGCGAACTAACGCATTGGTGCTGATCTGGCTCCAAAGTGATTGGTGATTGGTTGGTGACACGTTATCCTCTCCTATTGCCGTCCTACCTAACTTGATCGCTCTATTGCATCTCTGTAGTTCTCTTAAGGAATGTGGATTAAATAACTTAGAGAAATGTTGGGTTTGGAGTTGAGCCGCTTGCCCTCATCCCCTAACCCCTTCTCCCCAAGGAGAAGGAGAACTGGACTCTGGCTCCCTCTCCTCCGGGAGAGGGTTGGGGTGAGGGAGAATTCGGTCTTATTGAATCCACGATGCTAAGTGTTTGTTAAATCTGCTGTCCGCACAACTAAATGTTTCAAAAAGACATGGGCTTTGCAGCCTAATAAACTTGCAACAGGATCACTCTAGAATACTGGTTTCTCAATTGGCAATTGGAGCGAAGGAGTATATCGTCTTCAGCGGATCATGCTGAAGCTAGGGGCAGCGCTATTAGGTGACGATCCATTAACCTCACGACTACTCCCTAATTTCACTTGCCTAGCTCCCAATTCTTCTTTTAGGCAATGCTGCCCCGTTTGCGGGTTTCTTTATAAGACGTGCCGACATTTCTTAATCCTGCGCGGATCATTTGTTGCTCTAACAATGCAAAGAACCGGGAGCGATCGCCGCCTCGCACTACTGCCTGATTGTGTGCCTCTGCCAACGCAACAGGATAGCCATACCCTTTCTGAACTTGTGCCAGTGTGAGACTTAATGCTGAATCTAAAAGGTCTGCATCCTGCGCGACCCAAGCGGGAACCTCAACACGAGCAATCTCACTGCCGACATTCACATAGCAAAAGTGGATGGTGTGATCGCCATACAAATCTAAAATCTTGGCAGAACTGCGCCAGAGTGGGCTGCGCTGTCCGGGGTTTAAAAGCTTTGCCCAGAGTGCTGTGTCTTTAAGGGGGTCAAGCACCTGGCAAGGCGGACGTTCTGTTTTCCCGGCGCAGTGAGTGCCACAGTCAGGAGCTAAATAGGGGCAAGTTTGCAATCGTAAAAAATTAAGTGCCTCGCCACTGCGAGATGCGCTGATATATCCAACTAACGGGACACGCAGCGATCGCAACTGATCCCACGCTTTGAGAATGGGTGTGAGAATCATATCCCTCGCTTCATGAGGCATCGGCTCTAGAAACCAGTGAATTAGAGAGCCATCAACCATCGCCACTGATGGATGAGCAATGAAGGAGGGTTGAGTTGAAAGTCCCTGCTCACGCATTTGCGCTCGTCTACCTTCGTCATTGAGCGCACAAGCTAGCTCTGCTAACATCGTTGCCTCAGATGCGGTGCGGCGATACCCCATCCATTCTTCAGTGCGAATGCCCCATTGACGAGAGACATAGAGATCTTCGGGGCGATAAAACACTTCAGGCAGGCTGTCTAAAAGCGGCAGTTTGCTTTGCCCGTAGTGCAAGACAATTCGCCCGACATTGATTAGGTAACAATAGGCGATTTCGTGGTGACTGGGGGCAATCTGAGAGCCATCTGTAGCGATCGCGGTGTGTGCTGCTGGAGCTGCGCTGATGTCGAGGTAGGTGTCAAGCGGCTCGATCGGAGTTGCAGCCGTGAAAATTAGACGATCGCGCCAAGTTTCTTGCAGATCGACTAATTCGTCTTGATGCGATCGGGCTTGCTCGATCAAAAACTGGGCGCGTTCTAATCGCTGTCGAGTCGCCACAGCTTCGACGCTGAGATGTTGGCTGATGCCCTGCATTTGCTGCGCGAGTTTGGTCAGATCAAGCATGAATTTGCGTAGTGTCTCCTCAACAGCATACCTGCTTCGATTCTATAATCAAACTTTCAGCAATCAATAATTTACTGAAGTGATCGCACTCCCTATAGACAGCTTTTACTAAAGCTACTATCACACGACTCTCCATGTTGACTAGCTCAACTAATTTTCCATCAGATTCAGTATTTATAGTTTTTCTTGACTTGAAGTTTTGCCATGTTGCTAAATTTATAGTCTTAATCGTTGTGAAGCCATCGCTCCGCTTAAAGACTGAGCATTCTATTTCTAAAGATAGAGTGTTGGTATTACTGTAGACAGAGACTCAATCAATTCGGCGGAACTAGCTATTTTGAGCGTGTGTCTAGTTCTATAATCGAGTCTTGAGTAATGTAGGACTAGTGAGGCTCGATCGCTCCAAAAGCCTTCTCGATAACAACCCTTAATGAAAAACTATCAGTCTCTTATTATCAGCGTGTTGGTGCTTGGCTGGATGTCAGGTTGTAGCTCGATCCATTCAGAACTTCGCGATAGCCCTGCATCTCCCAGCCTGCAAACGACGACAACTCCAATACCTTCTTCGGTTCCGACTCCTTCTGCAACAATCTCTTCGGTTCCGACTTCCCCTTTAACGGTTTCATCTCAAGACAATAGTTCTGAATCTGAGCCTGCTGCGGTTGTTCAGCGTTATTATGATGCCATTAATCGCCAAGACTATGAGCAAGCTTATCGCATTTGGCAAGACAACGGGTCAGCCAGTCGTCAAACGTTTGAGGCGTTCAAAAAGGGCTTT
>JBBRMC010000388.1:0-4338 GCA_038231055.1 Leptolyngbyales cyanobacterium | reverse complement strand
TTGCCGTTAGATTAAGGGTGGACTTTTAAACACATCGATTTACAGCGCGAGGCGATCGAGATTGGACGAAAACTATCAGACCTACCTTAATCGGGTGATGCGGATGACGCTCCCAGACACCTACAGGTCGCAGGTGCAGCACATTCAAGAGTCGCCCAAGTTTCAGCGACACCCAGACAAAGGGTGGCAACCAGCCGATTTTCCTGGCTACACGGTAGTGACCCCCTGCGGAGCCGCCGACCGTGAAAATGCCGCTCTTTACGATCGCGTGAAACCACTCCAAACGCAATTGGTGCAGCAGTTAGGCAAAAATCTTCTGCTTCCAGTGCCACCCCAAAGCTTCCACATGACGCTGGCAGACTTAATTTGGGACAGCGCCTATCGCCATGCTAGCGAGAATCCTGACTTTGAGGGGCAGTTGCGCGATCGCATCGCCGCCAGTTTTCAGCAGAGCCGAGTCATTTCTCAAAACAAGCCGATTCGCTTTCAGGCATTAGGGCTAATGGTGATGCCGCGGGCACTTGCGCTTTGTTTGGCTCCGACCGATGAAGAGTCTTACGATCGAGCACTCAAACTGCGACGAGCGATTTACCAAAATCCCGATGTGATTGCGATCGGCATCGAGCAGCAGTACTACTTTACGCCCCATATCACGCTGGGATATTTTGGCGAGATTGAGACGGGCTTAGACCCCGATCAATTAAGCAACGCCCTAAACGACTTTAATCAACAGTGGGTAGACGGTCAACCTCAAGAATTTTGGGTGCACCGCGCCGAGCTTCAAAAGTTTGACCATATGACTCACTATTATCGAGAACCTGATTGGGCAACCTTTGAGTTTTGACGTTATGCCTTAACTGCCCACAGCATTCCTGCCGTTGTCAACAAAAACAGCAATCCCATCGCCCCTGCCAGGGGCTTCTCTTTAAAGCCCGTCAGCCAGTCAGAGACGCGTCCTGTGTAGCGAATTAGGTTTGCTGAGTCTAGACTTGCCATTCCAAAAACCCAGCCTGCGTGTAAGCCCCAAGCCAGCCCTAACTGATCGCGATCGACGACCCGCGCCAAACAAAGCACCATGCCCATCAGCCACAGCCCCGGCAGTTGAGGAATATTTTCTTGTCCTTCCCAAACCAGGTGCAGTAGGGCAAAAATCAGACTAGAGACGATCGCGCCGCTCCACAACCCATAAGCTTGCTCTAGTTGACCTAGCAAAAATCCCCTAAAAATCAGTTCTTCGGTGACTCCAATCCAAAGCCCTAAAAACAACGTTGGCAGAAGCACCGATCTCAACTGCGTCCAGTTTTCTGATTTCCACTCGATCCAGCCTAGTAAAGTTTGAACGCCAAACAGAATGGCTAACCCGATCGTTCCCAGTGCCAGACCTTGACAGAGCGAGATTAGAACATCAAGACTCCAGGACAGCCCGTAGCGAGTAAAGGGCACGTTTTGAACCCAGGCGGCTGCCCAAAGCACGATCGGAGCTAGCAAATACAGTGACGCAACCAGGGGCAACTTTTGATGAATCTCTAAAGGCTTAAACGGGTGCCACTTGAGAACGATCGCCAATGGCACTGCGATCGGTAACCAAATTGCCAACCAAACCGCAAAAAAAACACCCACCTTCAGGGGCACCGACGCTTCCGCAAAAAATGCAAAAAATGGGTGAACACGATCGAAGGTAGGCATGAAATGAACCAGAAAATGAAGGATTTTAACGATCAAGCGATCGTTATTTCAAGCTAATTTATTCTTCTTCATCCTCAATAGCGCTGTTTTGATCAGCCTTATCTGCATCGATTTGAATGAGATGAATGTGCTTATAGCCCAGCTTAATTTCAAACTCATCACCTGGCGTTAAACCCATTGCTTTGGTGTAGGCTGCACCAATCACAATTTGCCCGTTTTGATGCACACTGACCCGATAAGTTGGCTCTCGCCCCCGACCATCTTTTGACCCTTCTGGACTGAGCGGAACCCCTCTTGCCACCAACACAGCATCATAGAAATCTGTTAAGTTGACGCGAGTTTGACTATTTTTAGTAACGGTGTAATAGCCACAACGCTTTGCAGTTTCCCGACGCGGCAAATGTGACAGTTCTTTTACTTTTTGAAGTAACGCTTTCCCCGTTAAAGGGGCAGTTGCAGTTTCAGTCATCTGCTACAGAGTATCCCTAGATTTCTGAAATGGTAAATAGAGTCAATGGTTGACGTTTGACCTAATAAAATATATCTCTAATCTGCTCTATTCGCACAATATTTTTGCTTAAGTTGTTGAGTATTTGTTAGGTCAATAATATTTTCTCGATCGTTGCCTAAAGCGGATAATTTTGACTTACTGACTTTAACCTCATCCTGATTTCATAAAAGCCTGCATGAAACAAGCGATGCAAATCCATAGCAGTTAGAGCTTAGGTTTGGGCAGTCAGGAGTTCTGTCAATTTGGGTGAGATGCTAGACTAAAGCTTGCGAAACTGCTGATTCTCGCGATCATGAGCGGGTGATGTTTACAAATCAGAAGATCGTTTTTCTGTGACGAGCTACTAGCTTTAGCAGTCATTAGTTTAGAAATATAGCGCATCTAGCTACGGTTTCTCTCCCTCCGTATCTTTATAGATCTCTCGAAGTTGCAGTTTTTGGTTTCATAGAATGCAAGTTGTTTTCAAAATTGTCCGCCAAAATCAAGAGTCTTCACCCAGAGTTGAGTCCTACACGCTTGACGTTGAGCCGAGCAATACAATTCTTGACTGTCTTAATCAAATTAAGTGGGAGCAAGACGGCACACTTGCCTTCCGAAAAAATTGTCGCAACACAATTTGTGGCAGTTGCTCAATGCGAATTAATGGTCGATCGACGCTTGCTTGCAAAGAAAATGTGGGCAGTGAACTGGCTCGGTTCTCAACGACTGAAGTTCCAGAAATCACGATCGCGCCGATGGGCAATATGCCTGTGATTAAAGACCTCGTGGTGGATATGCAGGGGTTTTGGGCAAATCTCAAAGCCGTCGATCCCTACGTCAGCACAGCAGCACGGCAGATACCAGAGCGAGAGTTTCTGCAAACCCCAGAAGAGAGAGCGAAGCTCAACCAAACTGGAAACTGTATTATGTGTGGGGCTTGTTACTCTGAGTGCAATGCCCGTGAAGTCAATCCTGGGTTTGTTGGTCCTCACGCATTGGCTAAGGCTTATCGCATGGTGGCAGACTCTCGCGACGACCAGACCGAAGCCCGACTCGACCACTATAACCAGGGCACCGATGGGGTTTGGGGCTGCACTCGCTGCTATTTTTGCAATAGCGTTTGCCCAATGGAAGTCGCGCCGATGGATCAAATTGGCAAAATTAAGAACGAGATTTTAGCGCGGAACGATGGGCAGACGAGCCGATCGATTCGTCACCGTAAGGTCTTAATCGATTTGGTCAAGCAAGGCGGCTGGATTGATGAACGGCAATTTGGCTTACAGGTGGTGGGCAACAACCTTAAAGACCTCAAAGGACTGATGAGCCTGGTGCCGTTAGGGCTGCGAATGCTGGGTCATGGCAAACTGCCAGCCAAGTTTGAGCCATCGGTCGGCACAAAGCAGGTACGATCGCTGATTGAATCTGTCCAAAAATTTAACTCAGAGCAGCCTCATTCTTAAAAAATTACTCTCAACCAAGGTTAGCTATGACTTCCTCAACCCCTCCAGAAACGTCGATCGCAGACCAGAACCAACCAGAACCCGCCTTTGGATGGACAGCTTATGCCGAACAGCTTAATGGACGATTTGCGATGATTGGCTTTGTCAGTCTGTTGGCTCTAGAATTTTTTACCCGTCAAGATTTCTTTACCTGGTTGGGCTTGCGATGAAAGGTTGAGTCTTTTTATCGTGGGTCTGTGGGCACCCCTAACGGCTGCCCAGAACGGTTGTAGAGCAAAATATCCCACTGTCCTCTAGCGTTCGATTCAAACGCGATCGTGGCTCCATCGGCGCTAATCGTCGGGTTTCTCACCTCGGCTCGAATGTTTTCGGTCAAATTGCGTAGCTGACGAAAGTCACGATCGTACAAATAAATCCCTGTGATTCCCTGCCGACTTCCAGCGAACACAATATATCGTCCGTTATCTGAAACCGCCGGACTCGATGCCATCAAGTCGAGAGAGTTCAGTCCCGGTAAGTCTAGCAAGCGCTGCTCAAAAGTGTCGTATAAATAAATATCTTGGCTGCCCCGACGATCAGACACAAACACAATATACCGCCCTGCAATGCGCGGAGAGATGTCTGAAAATGGACTGTTCAGACTTCGCCCACCCGGATCAAACGGAAACGGCAGCAAGCGCACCCCTGCACATCCCGTAAGCA
>JBBRMC010000387.1:0-4353 GCA_038231055.1 Leptolyngbyales cyanobacterium | reverse complement strand
GTATTTCCAAGCTGCCAGCATGGTTTGAGACGAAACAATTCCTAAAAAGCCCAAAAGCGCTTGCACCACAGGAATCTGAAACGCTAACCCCGTGCTAAACATCAGCAGCAAGACAAACTCAAAATAGCGATCGATTGACCACGCCTGTTCCACTACGTCTTGCCCGTAGGTGATGAAAAAATTCAGCGCTGCCGGAATCAAGGCGATGTATGAGAACCACAAGCCGCCCACAAATAGAACGCTAGAACCCAGCACAACTGGAGCTAGAAACCGCTTTTCCCGCCGTGTCAGCCCAGGAATGACGAAAGCAATGATTTGATAAAGTAGAAACGGAGCCGACAGCAGCAGCCCCATGTAGCCCGCTACTTTAATCGAGACAAAGAAATATTCTCCGGGTGCTAGCTGCAAAAACTTCACGCCCTGCGCCGGAACTTCTAGCAACTGTACGATCGGTTTCACAAAGGCAAAACAGCCTGCAACCGAAATCGCGATCGTGATTAGAGAATAAAAAATTCGTCGCCGCAATTCTTCGAGGTGATCAAAGAGCGACATCTCGATATCGTCGATAATATCGTCTTCAACGATCGCGTCAGTCTCTAAAGACTGGGTTACCTCACCTGTGAGGGCAGCCTCTTGAGCGATATCTGGCTGGGTCACCGTTTCAAGTTCCGAAGGAGCAGTCATGAGTCAGGCTTCTGTCCAAAGGGTTGTCACTATTGTATCGACCTCAGCCGCCCAAAGAGAGAGAATCACCAATCTGCGAAAGAGATTCGTTTGATTTGCGCAGGCAAACTCTCAAGTTAGATTAGAAATTTGTTAGAGAGGGTTGACAAACTTGGGGCAATCTGCGAAATTAGTAATTGCGTTAAACGCGGGTGTGGCTCAGTGGTAGAGCGTCACCTTGCCAAGGTGAATGTCGCGCGTTCGAATCGCGTCACCCGCTTCCTAATAAAAGTGCCTGTTAGTCCTATTTTCAAAGACTTTCGGGCACTTTTTCATTATTTATATAAACAAGGGCATCAGTTTTAGAATTTCGGTGGTTCTCAGGTGATTCTGGTCGTTTGCTGAATCCCTGCATTAGAGAGCATTAGTTCGCTCAACGTGAAGTACCCCAACTTGCTTTACTGAAGTTTGTTTTAAGAGAGATGAGAGCTAACGCTCGATCGCTATCCATCCCCACTGCATGGCGGATGGGGAATTCTCCAATTTGTTAACAGCGTTTGCTGAGACTAGCAAGTGCCTTTCCAGGTCGCCCCAGGTAGATTGAATAGGAAACAAAAAGGGGCAGACAAATGACTGTCCACCCCGCAGAAGATTATCGAGCGACCAACCTAATCAATTCCCTCGATCTTGTCCTCAACTTCTTGATATAACTCGCGAAGTTTATCGAGATTCTCTTCACTTGTCTCCCAATAGCCGCGACCATTTGCCTCTAGCAATGTCGTTACCATTTTACGGAACGAATTTGGATTGAGATCTAGCAATCGCTTTTGCATTTCATCATCTTTGATGAACGTATCATTCGCATCTTCATAGATCCAATTATCAACTGCTCCTGCTGTTGCTGACCAACCCATTGTGTTAACCAATCGCTTCGACAGTTCTCGCACGCCCTCATAGCCGTGACTTAACATTCCCTCATACCATTTAGGGTTGAGGAGTTTTGTCCGCGCATCAAGCCGAACCGTTTCAGAAAGGGTTCTCACCTGGGCATTGGCGGTTGTTGTGTCAGCAATGAATGAAACAGGCTTTTTGCCATCATCCCGCAGACGAGACACAATCTTGGTCGGGTCAGAGTCGTAGTAGTGCGATACATCGGTCAGCGAAATTTCAGACGAATCGAGGTTTTGGAACGTGACATCCGCCGTTTTGAGAGCCGCCTCAAAAATCTTGCGGTCTTGCCCCATCTCACCCGGATTGTCGGACGAAAACGCAAACGACTTGCGAGCCAAATACATATCTTGAAGCTCTGATTCGTTTTCCCAAGTGCTGTTCTCGACTGCCAAATTGATATTGGACGAGTAAGATCCTGACGCATTCGAGAAGACACGAGTTGCTGCCTGACGCAGATTAATGCCCATTTCTTCAGACTGCTTGATTGCGTGTTTGCGAATGAAGTTCATCTCGACAGGTTCATCGGCTTCGGCTGCCATTTTGACTGCCCGATCGAGCAGATTCATCTGATTAATAAACAAATCGCGAAACACACCCGAACAGTTGACCACGACATCAATCCGAGGGCGACCTAATTCTTCTAAGGAAATCAGTTCGACTTTATTGATGCGCCCCAATGAGTCAGGAATCGGACGCACACCCACCATCCAGAGAATCTGCGCCAGAGATTCGCCGTAGGTTTTGATGTTGTCAGTGCCCCAAAGAACACAGGCGATCGTTTCAGGATATTGACCCTCATTTTCAGCACATTGACGAGCCAGAAGGCGATCGACAACCACCTTCGCGGATTTCACTGCCGCCGCCGTGGGAATCGATTGCGGATCGAGGGCGTGAATGTTCTTACCTGTTGGCAACACGTCAGGATTGCGAATCGGATCGCCACCAGGACCAGGAAGAATATATTCCCCTTCCAGTGCGGTGAGCAACGCGCCTAACTCGTTATCGGCAATGACTTGCTTTAAGCAAAATTCCAGGTACTCAAACAGGGGCTTGATTTGCTCAACATTTACCTTAGCGTAGCCTGCGTTATGCAAGGCTTCGATCCAAGGCTCCTTCTTACCCATGTTAAAGAAATTGAGCTTGGTCACCTTCGAGACGCGACCATCGGCATCGGTTTGAGCCTTGACCATCGCAGCAACGGCTTCACGAGTTGCTAACGTGATATCTTGCAGCAGTTGAACGTCTGCGAGAACGCCGCGATCGCTACCATAATACACGTCATCCATGTCACGACCAACGCTAGTGGCAATGATCCGAGGCAAACTCACGACATCATCTTCAGGACGATCCAAACTGGCAATATTAACCAACGTTGCAACAGCTTCTTCAGCACTGGGAGGTTTGCCAATTACGTGCAGTCCACAGGGCAGCAGACGCGATTCAATCTCCATCAGTTTGATGTAGACCTTGCCAATCACCGTGTCTCGTTCTTCCGCCGTTAGTTCCTTCGCGCTGACTTCGGGTAAGGTGATGTCTTTGTCCAGATTTACAATGCGGCACTGATCAACGATCGTGTCCACAATCTGAGCACCGCGTCCCGTATCTTTCAGCGTTTGATAAGACGCAACCAAGTCGCCCAGTTCCTTCAAACCCTTATACAATCCAGCATTTTCAGCCGGAGGTGTTAAGTAGCTGATGGTTTCGGCATAAGAACGACGTTTTGCGATCGTCGCCTCAGACGGATTGTTCGCCGCATAGTAATAGAGATTCGGAATCGTGCCGATCAAACTATCCGGGAAACAATCACCCGACATTCCAATCTGCTTACCAGGCATAAACTCTAGCGAACCGTGAGTGCCAAAGTGCAAGACGGCATCGGCTTTCCAGATCTGCTCTAGATAGGTGTAATAAGCAGCAAACCCGTGATGCGGACTCGCCGATCGAGAGAATAACAGCCTCATTGGGTCGCCTTCATAGCCAAAGGTAGGCTGCACTCCGATAAACACATTGCCGAATTCCTTTCCGTAAATCAGCAGGTTTTGACCATCGGTGTTGAGATGCCCAGGAGCTGCCCCCCAGGAGGGAATCAGCTTCTCGTGATAAGGCGTAAGTTCCTCGTATTCGGGCACCGACATCTTATAAGCGATGTTGAGCTCGGGGCTGTTATATTGCGCTCTAGCATCGTGCAGCACTTCCAGCATCAGCGCCTCTGCCGATTCGGGTAGCTCTGGCACGTCGTAGCCATTGTGCTTCAGTGATTCCATCACTTTATAAATGGAGCCAAACACATCAAGATAAGCAGCGGTTCCTACGTTACCTTTATCTGGTGGAAAGCTGAAAACCGTGATCGCCACTCGCTTGTTGAGCTTGGGTTTGCGGCGCAAGTTTGCCCACTTCATTGCCCGTTGTGAGATCGCTTCAACTCGATCTTGCAATGCGATCGCTTTGCCCGTATTGCCATCTCGACCCGATAGGATGATTGGCTCGATCGCACCATCCAATTCCGGTAGCGCAATCTGCAACGCCACTTGAATCGGGTGTAATCCCAAGTCGCTATCCTGCCACTCTTCCGTGGTTTGAAAAACGAGGGGCAACGCCACCATATAGGGACGATTCAACCGAGTCAGGGCTTCGATCGCTTTAGGGTGATCTTGTCTTGCCGGACCGCCGACCAACGCAAATCCCGTTAGCGAAATCACGACATCGACGATCGACGCATCACCTCTACCCGGATCGTAG
>JBBRMC010000386.1:0-4377 GCA_038231055.1 Leptolyngbyales cyanobacterium | reverse complement strand
TTTAAGAGCGATGTAGCTAATCTCAGGTCGTTCAAGAATTGTGATCAGAGTTTTAGAGGGTGCTGCTAGTTCATCGGCTCTCTCGTCGCCAGAAATTTGACCGTACCGCAGGGTTGCATTAGCCAGTATTCAAACACGATTTAATAAGGATGAGAGGGACTCATGATTAAGTGCCTCATGAATGGTCAATGGTTTCGCAATGCTGGAATTTTGGCGAGTGCTCTAATCGTAATCGCTCCATTTAGCATTTGGGCAACGCCTGCTTTAACAGAAATATCCCCTATTGCGATCGCACGCGCAACCGATCCAACTAAGAGTGCGATGGTGAAGCTAAAGAAATCCAATCAACGCTGGATTGAGATTGACTTAACCAAACAGCGATTGATCGCGTGGCAAGGAAAGACTCCAGTTCGTGCCGTGATTGTCTCAACAGGTAAAGCCTCAACGCCAACGCTAACGGGAGTGTTTGAGATTCAATCAAAGCTGCGGCAGGCGAGGATGCAGGGAGACGATTACGATCTGCCAGATGTGCCATTTACGATGTATTATTCGGGGGGCTATGCCATTCATGGCGCTTACTGGCACCACAATTTTGGTACTCCGGTTAGTCACGGTTGTGTCAATGTGGCAGTCGATCATGCTGAACGGTTGTTTAAGTGGGCATCGATCGGCACTCCAGTGGTGGTTCACAACTAAACAAAGTCACAAAAGCCGCGCACCCGCTCAACTCGTTTAGGGGCGTTCATGTCGCTAAATAATTGCATGGCGTGGTAAAAATGCACCCGACTGTCTTCGGGTAGACTCATCCGTTGATAGGTGATGCCAAACTGCAAATGGGCTTCAGCGAGATCACATTTAGCCCCAATTTTGCTCAAGAGTTCGATCGCTCGTGAGTGGTGAGAAATTGCGAGTTCAAATGCCCGTTGTTCGCGATAGAGTTGGGCGCTGCCATGCAATGCATTGGCTTTAATTTGAGTGAAGTGATTTTCTTCAGAATACAAAGTGGTTTTTTGGTAGAGCATTGACGATCGCTCGATCTCACCCACGTTGCGATACGTGGCGGCTAAATAGAGGAGGCTATAGCCCGCTCCCCAAGTTGAGAGTTGGCTGAGCAAGGTATCAGAATCGACTTGGTTTGCAAACTCTAGAGCCAGTTGCTCAGATCCCGTGCTGGAATATAAATAAGCCAGACAGCATTGCGAATAGACGAGATAGTTTGAGTGCACATTGTCTTGCTGACTGATCGAGTAAACCTGGTTGAAATACTCGATCGCGGCTTCAACTTCCCATAAATCTTTTTTGCATAGCCCTAGATTCAAAAGAGTCGAGACTTTGAACTGGTCTTGATTAAAGGCGGCGGAGATTTCTCCAGCTTTTTGATGACACTCGATCGCAGATTGAAAATTTCCGGCAAGTCTGTAGATATAGCCGAGTAAGTTATAGAGCATTCCCGATCGGTGATCAGGTTTGACATTATCAATAATGCGATTAATCGCAGACACCATTTGCTCCATTAAGCCCAACCGATAAAACAGCCACCCTAACGGAATTTCTTCTCCCCACTGGCTGTTTCTAAATTCGACAATTACATCACAGGCAAGCTCAAAGTCATTAATCTCGACGTAGTGATGATAAGCTTCTAACGCTCTTAACGCATCGTCTACGGTGTTGACAATCGGCACACTCTGCATCCAAAACTCCGCAGCTTTTTGATGAGCCATCGTCCATTCGTCACTGGGTCTCAGCCTCGCGATCGCCATGGCTCTAATCACGGGATGCAGCCAATATTTCTGTCCCCGTCGCCCTTCTAACAGCGATCGTTCCAGCAAGGATTTAATCACTCGTCTGTGGCGGTCTGAGGGCAAATCCCATAAAAGATCCGACACTCCATTCGTTGAGACAAACGGAATGTCTTGATAGCGATAGCACCCTAACCGACACAGCAATCGATAAGCATCGGGGTCGATTGTCTGCAATCGACTAAATTGACTGGCAACTAAATGATTTAGCTCTTGCTCAATCAGCAAATCATCTCTATTTTCTTGCCAATAGGCTTCGATATCTCCCTCAGCGTCGCTCAAAATTGCACCGCTGAGAATCTTCATCGCTTTGGCATTGCCTCCATAGGAGCGCCACATCTCAGATAAAGCTCCAGACTCGGTGCGAATTTGACGACTGTTAAAAAACTGTCTCCAATCGTCTTCGCTAAGGCTATTGAGGAAATAGTGTTCCACAGTAACCTTGTCTTCAAAGAGACGCTCTCGACTGGTGATTAGCGTCACCGATCGCACTGAAAAATCGGCTAAAACTCTTAGCAGATCAACATAGGGGCGGCGAGTGTCGATGAATCTGCCTTCCCCATTCAAAGCCGATTCTAGATTGTCAATTAAGATGCCGATGCGCCGAGTGGGATCGCGCAATTTGCGCCGCAATCGCTCTAGATTAATGCCAAAATCTCGTTCAGTCTCTTCGTTAAAATTTCCGCGCAGCCATTCTTCAACCACACTTTCAGCCGGAGTGATGCTTTCTTGTTCGGTGGGCATCCACAGTTCTAATTGCAGGTCAAATCCTTGAGTGTCAAGATATTTGCGCGCGATCGTCGTCTTTCCTAACCCGCCTTCGCCTTGAATGACGATGACTTTTGTGCCCTGACTGACCAACTGATTGAGATCGAAGATTGCTCGCTCGCGCCCTACAAAATCCGCGTTGTCGGCGATCGCAGGGGTTATGGTCGGAGGCACGGCTGCCATAAGAGTTGGGTGTCGCCTTTCTAGGGCTGCCCTAAAGTTTGGTTTGGTGACGCTCTCTCCAAGTACCTGTGAGAGTACCTTGCAGAGACGGGAACCCTTCTCACGGACATAACCATATTCATAGCCTAAATCTTGTGCTATCTGCTCATAGGTTTGCCCATCCCAGGCTCCTCTAAAAATGGCTCGCGTTAAACTGTCAAAACTCTCTCCAGTTGCTTTTTTCACCAATTCGTCTGCAAACTTTAATGCGTCATCAACACCCATTTGCCAGCCAGTGATTATTTTTCCTCTTATTGTAATGATTAGCGATGAGCAAGTAGGAAGCTGAAGAAGGATGGTTTTGACTCAATTCAGCGCTTCATCGCTCTGTGGCTAAATAACCAGCTAGAGAAGATCTAACATTTTCCAACAAAGTTGATTGATTCCAACGTTTTATTACAAGAGGTGTCGATCGAGCATCACACATTATCAAGCTGCCTAAGTTTTGAGGCTGTGGAATGATACGGATGGAGGCACCCCAAATGCCTCAACGAAGCCAAGGTGAGGAGAGTCATGCCTCGTTTCAAACCTTCACCAGGAGTTGCATTCATGCGTTATTTAAGCCCTCAAACAACCCCTTCATCGTCTCAGGCTGACAGTTCTACTCCTTATTTCAAGTCCGTGATCGCTCCAGAAGTGACGATCGCACTGTTAACGGCACAGATCAATAGGCTCCACGCCCAAATTTACGAGCTGCGGCAGCGAGTCACTGAGTTAGAAGCAATAGCTTATCCGATCGATCGCCAATATCGTGCGCCTGAACCTGAGAACACAGTCTATAGCCCGATCGTCAAACTTTCCTTTAAAGCGATGAAGCTATTGTTTCTGTTTTTGGCAGGGTTTGCGATCGCTTACATTCTTGTGGGCAGCCTTGGCGCTTCGCAGGTCATGAATGTTTTGCAAATTCTGATCTCAGTTTGGCTGATGCCGTTGGCTGCGCTGGTCTTTTGCATCATTGCGGTTGCTGCAATCATCGAATCCTTAAAGTGATTCTCAAACTCCGCAGAGACGTTCCCCGGTGGAGCGTCTCCGCAACTATTGAATCAACTGATCAACAGCCATCAATTGCCGTAAAGTCTAAAGAAAGAACGGGTTGCAGATTTGAACAATTGGAAATTATCAAAATTAAGGTAAAGCCAAATTCTAAGCAGCAGAAGATTGAACCGCAGGAAGACGGTAGCTGGCTCGTCCGTCTAAAATCTCCGCCTGTTGAGGGCAAAGCTAACCAAGAGCTAATCAAATTGCTGTCCGATCGCTTCGACCTTCCCAAATCTCAAATCACGATTAAGTCAGGATTGTCGTCTAAACACAAAATAATCGAACTCGATCGCTAGCTTATGAATTCAACGCCTAAAATTTCCACTATTTCTTTGAGTGCGATCGTGCTGGCGGGTGGACAGAGTTCTCGCATGGGTCACGATAAAGCGCTGATCGAGATTTCGGGCGTTCCTCTGCTAAGACGAGTGTGTGAGGCGGCGTTGCAATGTACAAATCAGGTTTATGTCGTGACGGGATGATGACGCAGGTCGATTCCTCGAAACAATCGGCGCAGCGCTTGTACGCCGTGACGCTGACGCATGGCACCAGT
>JBBRMC010000385.1:0-4383 GCA_038231055.1 Leptolyngbyales cyanobacterium | reverse complement strand
TGCATCGAGCAGGACAGACGCACATTCGCACCTTTCCCGATGTGCCGATTCCGTCGCTGCAAAAGGTGATTCACGTCTACGAAACGGTAGCGGCTGCCGGAGGATCATTCGCGCCGACACCCGTCGTTGGCGTTGCCCTGAATACCGCTCATTTGGATGAAGACGCTGCTAGAACCGCGATCGCTCATGCCCATCAAGAAACCGGACTTCCCTGCACCGATCCGGTTCGGTTTGGGGCTGACCTGCTGCTAGATAGCATTGTCCCCCCGACCAACAAACTCAGTTCCACGATCGGGTAGCGATGCAATCCAGTTTAAAATCTCTGGGTTGACTTGCTCAGGCGCTTCGTCGTGTAGGCAGTGACCCGCATTCTCAATCTCGACGACTTTTAGATTGGGACTGTAACCGCCGAACTGAGCCGCCAAACTCGGCGGAATCATCCGATCGTTCTTACCCCACAGCAACAGCATCGGAATCTGCAAGTCGGGTAGCGTCTTCTTCACACTGGGACCAAATTTAGGAGCCACGATCGCTCGAAAAATCGCACAAAATGCCCGTGCCGATCCCCGATCTTCAGCCGCTCCCAGCAAAATCTCAACTAACTCATCCGTCACCGCATCGGAGTTCGCATACGCCAGCGATGCCCAGCGTTTGACCCCTCCCGGCTTTCGCACAAACTGAAATAGCAGATTCAACGCTAGAGGCGAAGCGACCCAACTCTTAATCGTCGCCACCACCGGGCGCAAGGGTTTAGGAATCATCTCTTCCTCGATCGAGGGATCAGGCAGATTGAGCATCACTAACCCACACACCATATCCGGGTGCGCTGCCGCCGCCGCCATGCAAACCAGAGACCCGATCGAGTTGCCAACCAGCACCATTGGCTCTCTCACAAACGTCTTCCAAAAATCGTAAACTTGCTCAACCCAAAGCGCGACATTGTAGGGCGCGATCGCTTTTTCGGATGCCCCAAAGCCCAGCATATCGATCGCATAAACCGTGTGATGCTCACCCAAAACGGATAGGTTTTGTCGCCAATGCCCGATCGATGCCCCAAACCCATGCAGCAGCATTAGCGGAGGGGTCTCTCCCGCCCGATCAGACCGAATGTAGGTATATCGAGTTTGCCAACCGCGCCAGACCCAATCTCTCTGACTCCCGACTCGCTGCCGCCAATGTAAAGAGGTTGTCACAATTTTCTCAGCGTCTTCAGTTTATGGTCTCTGCTCTATTTTAGGCGGTTTGATCGGTGCCTAGAGCAGACCACTTTGGGTCGGTGAGTTGCCCCCTCCCCACTCCTGTCTTGCATCGTTTAGAATTTAAGTTAAGAACTAGAGAGAAATTAGACCAGAGTGAGTAAAATGTCGAATACAGTCCTCTCTGTAAGTCGAGATTGATCTCTGCTCAACGGCTAAACCCGGTCTGTTTTGATTTGCTATCGGTCTAATTTTATCGACTGACCGCTTCTCTTCGTTGTTAACCTTACCCTCCACAATAATAATTAATGGCGCCTCTGATTGAGAAAAGACCTAACCGAGACATTCCCGTTATCAATGACCGCATTCGTTTCCCTACCGTCAGGGTGATTGGCTCAGACGGCTCCCAGTTAGGAATCATGTCTTCTCGTGAAGCGATGCAACTTGCCGACGAGAAGGAACTCGACCTGGTTCTGGTCAGTGACAAAGCCGATCCTCCCGTGTGCAAAATCGTAGACTACGGGAAACACAAGTTTGAGCAAGAGAAAAAGGCGAAAGAAGCCAAGAAAAAGCAGCACAACGTTGATGTTAAAGAAGTGAAGATGCGCTACAAGATTGAGGAGCACGACTATAACGTGCGAATCAACCAGGCAGAGCGCTTCTTGAAAGCAGGTGACAAAGTAAAAGCCACGATCATGTTTCGGGGTCGCGAGATTCAGCACAGCGATTTGGCAGAAGAACTGCTCAAACGTATGGCAACCGACCTGCAAGAGTTTGCTGAAGTGCAGCAAGCCCCTAAAAAAGAAGGGCGTAACATGATGATGCTGATGGCTCCTAAAAAGTAGTCATTTAACTCAGTCAATCGATGAAGGGGAATTAGAGAAGTCTAACTAGGCTCTCCAGTTCCCCTTTTGTTGTGTAAAGTTATAAATCCTGGGCGATCGAGGGATCAAACCCCAGATCACACTGTAGCTGGCAGAAATAACCGCGATCGCGCCAATAAGTTTTAAAAGACGATTAAATGTCAGCTTATAAAATCTAGTCGGGTCTGGGAATCTTATTAGTGAATACTGGGTTTAAACATCCACCTCTCCTCAATAGCCACGCTCTCTAGGTGCCCAATACTCAAATTTATCGGCATTGGCATTTTCAGTAGGGGCATCTTACCGTGACGAGATAGGACTCAACGCTACATGGACTTGATGGATCAGCACGCTGCCAGAGATCGAATCGGACGAAAGCTCTTGCGATGGATCAACCTTCGCCCAGAAGAGAGTAAACGAACGCTTCTGATGTTCACGTTTTACACGATCACCTCGATCGGGTTGATGTGGCTAGAAGCCAGCGCAGTCGGGCTATTTTTGGAACAATATGGGGCAGATGCCCTACCCAAAATTTACATCGCCAGTTCTGGCATTAGCGTCGGCTTAGGGTTCCTCTACTCCTGGATGCAGCGATTTTTGCCTCTGCGACGTGTCATCGTTTTGATCGCGCTGCTGATGACACTGCCCCTAATGCTATTTTACTGCGGGCTAAGTTTTCCAGAGGTGACGCTGATCAGTGGGGTCGCTGTCTTCAAAACGACGGTGCTGCTGCTGCGTTTGTGGCTAGAAGCGATCTATGTGCTGAACGACCTCAACACCTCGATCGTGGCAAACCAATTATTTAACATTCGCGAGATCAAGCGAACCTATCCGCTGATCAGCAGTGGGGTGCTGCTGGCAGATATCCTCAGTGGCTTTTCCTTACCGATCGTCCTGGCGTTCCTGCCTCGATCGCAGGGGTTACCAACAGTCATCCTGTTCTCATTTGGCATGATGGTTTTGGGGGCGGTGGTGCTGGCGTATTTAAGTCAGACCTATCGGCAGTCATTTCCCGATCGTCCTCGTCAAGATCGCTCGTCAGATGCCAGTCTTAACCGAGTTCGTGGAGAAATAAAGAGCTATGTAAGATTGCTAATGATCTTCTTTGTGATGGCGCAGGTGCTCTTGCTCTTAGTCGATTTCCAGTTTCTCAGCCTGCTAGAACAACAGCCTGGATATGCGGCTCAAGGGGATAAGATCGCCAGTTTTCTCTCGGTTCTCAATGGCGTATTGGGCATCTGTGAGCTAGCGGGACAATGGATGTTTTCGAGCCGGGTGATTGAGCGGGTTGGGGTGTTTAATACCGTGATGGCGCTGCCGATCGTGATTATTGTGCTGACGATCGGACTCGTCGTTTGCAGCGTGGTCACTCAAGGATGGGTTTTGATCTTCTGGGGTTTGGTCATTCGCAAGTTTCTCTACGAATTGCTGCACTACACGCTATTTGCGAGCGTCAGTCCTGTTTTATTTCAGCCGATTCCAGAAATGCTCAGGGGCGGTCTGCAAGCGAAAGTACGGGGCGTTGCAGAGCCTCTTGCAACCGGGGGAGCAGGGGTGGCGCTGCTGTTCATGGTTTATTTTCAAAAGGGCAACGGCTCTGGAGTGCTAAACTCCACCATTTTTGCGGTGGTGATTGTGCTGGGGCTGTTTTGGCTGTGGACAATTCGTCACTTGAAGAAAGATTATTTGGGCTTGCTGGTGTTTGATGCAGGGCGTGGCAAGCTCAGTGGCTCTGATATCGATCTGCGAGAACTGAGAAGAGCCGTCATTGAGTCGTTAGAAAAACCTGGGGCAGAAGCTGATAAGCGATCGTGCATTGAGCTTCTCAGTCAAATCGATCTTACAAACGTTGGCGAGGTGCTGTCTCCATTGCTCGGCAAACTTCCACCTAGTTTGCAGCAAAAGAGTTTAGAAGTGATGCTTAATTATCCCGACCCGGTTTATTTGAGTGATGTGCGGAGGTTAATCGCTCAAAAGCCGACTCCTGAAGTGATGGCTGTGGCATTGCGCTATGTTTGGCTGACGGATGCACACCCCGATATGGGGCAACTGCAATCGTATCTGTCTCCAACCATCGATCCCGTTATTCGCGGCACAGCAGCTTCATTAATGCTGCGGCGCGGTACGCCCACCCAAAAAGCAGAAGCTACGAACTCTCTCAGATTGATGCTGACGCACAAACGGAAACAAGAGCGAGTGATGGGCTGTCGTGCATTGAGCGAAGCACTTTACCTGCAAGCATTACGGCTCTATGTTCCCAATCTTTTGCAAGATCGATCGCTCCAAGTTAGATGTGCGGTTTTAGACGCGATCGGAGCCACTCG
>JBBRMC010000384.1:0-4384 GCA_038231055.1 Leptolyngbyales cyanobacterium | reverse complement strand
GCATGATACGCGCCATGAACGAATAGAATGCGATCGCTAGCTTCGTTTGGCACTCGCGAAATTAATTCAAGCCGCATCTTTCATCGCAACAAATTTATTTATGAGCAGAACTTTGACTTCCGTGAACGATTCGAGCCGCTATCTAAATTACACGGGATGGCTGTTTCGGGCTTTGATGGCAGAACGCTGAAGCGCGATCGGAGTTGCCATCGCCTGCACTTTACTCTCAGGAAGGCTCCGAATAATGTCGAGAGACTGTAATTCTTCAAGCACAGCATTTCTTACGATCGTGTCTTCTTCTCGGCTCAGCATGACGCGCAAATAATCCGCCAGTTGGCGCTTTTGGGCACGATCGCTCTGGTGTTCGATTTCATCCGTCATTCGCCGCACCGCAATTAATCGCTTCAGCGGATCGCCGTTCGTTAAGTCATCTAATGTTTCATCTAAGCGTGAGACCGAGCGACTTTCTGAACGGTTGACCCTTTGCCAAATGAGAAGCCCTAAGACTGAGATCGTGGCAGCTTGCTGCAAGATCATTCCAGTCGCAATCCAGGGACTGCCGACTTCAGCCCACAAAGAGGCAGCGAGATAAATCCCGAAGGTTGCCGCACTGCCGCTCATCGCCGCTAAGAGAAAGGGCTGATTCCAGCCTTGCAAAGCCTTTTGCACATCTGACCAGGGGGCTTTCCAATTGCCGTCTTGAATCAGGTAAACCAGCATCATCACGGCGACCCCGGCTCCTGTTGCCAATACCAAGCGACCGTTCCAGAACAGCAGCCCGATCGTGCCTCCATTGATTAGGAGCCAACCGCCAGGTGCTGACAAATGACGCAAGGAAAATGATTTAAAGCCACGATCGCGGTTTGTAAACTTTGATTGCATGAGACTGACCCGGTTTAGCCATTGAGATGGAATCCTGTGCAACGGTTTGACCCGTATAAAGCACTCCGCTAATACAATAGCTGGTTCAATCAGGAAAGGATTAGCAATTTTGATTAAGTTGGGTCATTAATCGAACCCATAAATAAAATCTCGCCCGTTTTATTGTCTCGAATCGCGCAGAAAAAAGGACGATCGACCGTCATCGAAAACGGTGCGACATCCATCTGAGCAGACGTGGCTCGAATGCCCACAGAGGTGACGGCAGCAGCTTCGGTGCCTTCTTCGTTCACTTCGACAAAGGTTTTGTGTTTGACTTCATCAATGCGAGTTGGAGTCGTGCTGAGATTGGAAAAATCTGCCTTTAAGGGGTCAAACGCGATCGCCATTCCCAATGCTGAGAGCGGCTTTTTGAGTTCGGTTTCATACTCCATCTTGAAGCGTGGCAGTTGAATCGAGCCTTCTCGCTTACTAAAGGTTTTCATCCAGGTTTGCCAATTTTCAGCCGTTAGCGTTTTCTGAAGGTCTGCCAGATTAGAGTTGGGTTTTGGCAAAAAGATATACAGACTGGTGCGCCCTTTACCGTAAGGAAGACTCACCGCTTGAAACTTCTGATTTTCGGTGTAGCGATAATCGCCTCTTTGCGACATCGTTGGGTGCTGTTTTTGGCGACCACTGGCTAGCGTGAACGGCTGATTAGTGGTCTGACTTTTATCAAATTCGTTCATCCACTTGCCTTTGAAGTAGATGGCGTTGATGAGGAACATCACTTGATCGGGATTGATCTCATCGACAATCTCGCTAATTTTGCCCTGCGTATTTTTCTTCACCCAGCCATTAATTTGACCGGGGGCTGACGGATCGGCAAAATCGAGTGAGGTGACCTCAGCCCCGTAAGACACTTGATTGCGTTGGATAAAGTCTGGCTTGAAGTCAACGCCCTTTCTTGCCCAAAGCGAATTCGCGATCGTTAGCTGCACACTGGGATCGCTGCTTTCAAGACTAGCTTTAAGATTGGCATTTGCCTGGTTAATATCTGACAGGCTCATTCCCTGCATATTTAGCGCTTTAGAGATCGCTTGCTGAGTCTCACCTTTAGCACCGTTATAAGTCATTGAAAGGGCGATCGCAACACTCGAAGGCGACACAAATACATTCTTCTGGCTATCTTGCTTAAGAATTTCTGAAAACAGCTTGAAGCTAAAGCGAGTGTTTGCCTCAATGAGTTTGGGATTGACCACGAGTTTAGGCTTAGTGGCGATAGGGTTTGTAGTCGGAGTCTGAGACGGCTTCGGGTTCAAGTCTGAACTTGCGGCACCCGAACAACTGACCGACGTTAACGTCACGATCGCTGCTAAGACTGCGATGCTAATTCGGGTGAATAAAAGGTGGCTCATCGGTGGTGTTTTCATAACGAAGGATCATTTCTACCTTTCGCTACCGTAGTGCATCTGTGATTTCCGGTCAGGTTGGTTACGGTTTTGGTGACGCAGAAACAGTCCACCAAGCGAGGGCATAAGGTTGAATAGGTTGATTAATTCTTTGACGAAACTGTACCCGAATTTTGTAGCGTCCGGTTGTCGGAACTGGATGAAAGATGTGTTCTACATTATCTAAATCACTGATGGACGACGCAATACTCTTACGAATGTCAGTATCTTCAGCTCGCATCAAATAAAGGTCGAGATTGTTCAGACCGCGATTGGTGAATCCTTCTCCTGCGTCGAACTGTCCGTTGCGATTGCGATCGTTTAACTCCACAAGCCGATCCCACGTCAGCGTCAACGACACAAAACTGCCCTGCTGCAAGGGGGTTTCTAACGCATAGTCTTGAAACGCCAGATTTTCGGCACTGACTGTGCCATAGTCCCATCCGATCGAGGGCACGGGCTGGTTAGGCTTCCACTCACCGGGGCTAAATTGTTGATAAGCCCGAAATGCGTTTAACTGTCCCGCTCCCATTTGAATATTAAGCGGCACTTTAGGATTTTTGTAAGCGTCTGACTCTAGCCAAGTCTGATTATTTTTCTCTAGTACTGTGCGGGTCATGCCTAAAAATTGACCGTTGCCGTTGTCTTTAATTTTGTCAGCCGAGTTGATCATTACGGCTTTCATCACTTCATGGCGACGGGCATTGAGTCCCCAAGGCAGGTTGCATCCTTTGCCACGTTTGCAGTTAGCGCGCAGTTGGCGATCGCCAAACTCCTGCAACAGTGCCACCGTCGCTGCGGCGTGTGGTGCGGCAAAACTGGTGCCGATCGAGGTCGTTTGCTTGCCTTCTAGATTTGCGACCAGCACCTTATTCCCAGGAGCCACAAGCGAGATGCCTCGTCGTCCTCCCAGGTTAGTCTCGACTCCATCATTGCGTTTTAAGATGCGTGGAACCACATCGCCAATATTAGAAAAATCAACTTTGGCATACACTCCATTCAATCGCGTGGTGAAGGCGATATTCATGCCGTTAAAGTTGTCAGTCGGAATCGGAATACCACCCTTGCCTTGATTGCCAGCTACCACATAAACCACATCATGAACCCGCGCTGACCAGTCGAGACACTGGGTTAACAGCGCATTACCATCTAGTCTGGCATTCGATCGCGAGTCTTGTTGCAGGGCTTCGCCAAAGCTGAAATTAATCGCCCGGACATCGCCGCCATTTTGCATCGCTATATGCTGAGCAGCCAAACATTCTTCGATCTGACCACCCTGACGAGGAACTGCCGCCGCCGATGAATAAAGTCTAGCGTTGGGCGCGACTCCTTTTAGGGCTTTGCTGTTGCCGATTAAAATGCTAGCGACTTGAGCGGCGTGAGTATCTAGATTGGTGTTGGATTTAGCAGGTTGACCGCGAAAGAAGGCTTGCACGATCGACACGACTCGATTGCTGTTTGCGGCTTTATCTAGTCCCAACTTCGGGGGTCGTCCGATTTCAACTTGCCCGATCGCGATCTTACGTCCGGTTAGGTTATAGGGCGGCTGTTGCAGTCTGTAAGCATCAATGCCGTCTTGAGCGATCGATGAGTTCTCGATCGATGAACCTTGAGCGCCTCCTGCCAATCCTATCCAGGTTGTGATGCTACACGCCATCACCCGTCTATAAATTCGTCTCACAAAATTCGCTCCCATGCCACTGTCTATCTTTTCGTCATCTCGTAAGAAAGTAAGTATTTATTCCTAAAACTTTGCAAAGTTAATCTCAAAACATGAGAGAAAATATTCACAATTTGTTAAACTAAATACAAATTTAAGCATTCAAAGAGTACAAGCCATCATGACAAGCCAGAAGTCGATCGTCATTGCTCCGTCGATTTTGTCTGCCGACTTTAGCCGCCTTGGAGAAGAAATCCGCAAAGTCGATGAAGCTGGAGCCGACTGGATTCACGTTGACGTGATGGATGGTCGCTTTGTCCCCAACATTACGATCGGTCCTTTGATTGTAGAAGCGATTCGCCCGTTGACTCAAAAGCCTCTCGATGTTCACCTGATGATCGTCGAGCCAGAAAAG
>JBBRMC010000383.1:0-4388 GCA_038231055.1 Leptolyngbyales cyanobacterium | reverse complement strand
TGAGCGAGATAACAATTCGCTGTAGCTGCGTGCCTTAAATAAAACGAGATCGGCGGGAAGTCCGGCTCCAATTCTGCCGACTTGAGGGAGACCCATCAAATCCGCTGGGGTGAGCGTGATCGCGTTTGCCCAATCGGTGTAGGGACGATCGAGATGGGCAATCCGAACGGAGAGATTAAACACCTCCAGGGCATCATGATCGCCAAACGCAAAGAACGGATCGCGACAATTGTCACTAGCGATCGCGACTGGCACCCCTTGCTGCTTCAATTCGTGCAGCAACGTCACCCCACGCCATCGGGGAGTGTGTCCCGCCGTGCGACCTTGTAGATAAAGATTGCACATCGGCAGGCTGACCACTCCAACTCCTGCCTTTTTGACGAGACGAATGGTTTTATTTGCCTCGGCTTTCTCTTGCACTGCCAAGCTACAGCAGTGTCCGCAGACGATTTTTCCTTTAAATTTGTGTCGAATCGCGGCTTCTGCAACACGCCTCAGAGTGATTGAGCCAGGATCGTCATTTTCGTCGGTATGAAAGTCTAAATTCAGTTTGCGTTCCTTAGCGAGAGCAAAGACGCGATCGAGTTGAGCCTCAATGTCGGGGTTCATATAAGCGACTCCGCCTAACACTCCCCCAACCTCCGCCACTAAATCAGCCAATTTCTCTCCTTCAGGCGTAAGAAAGTAGTCTAATGTCACAAGCGAGACGGCTTGAAGAATCAGTTTATCTGCCCAACGATCGCGCAACGCTTTAAACACTCGAAAGCCAATTTCTCCCTGCTCACCAAAGGAATCAATATGCGTCCGAATGGCTTTTGTACCGTGAGCATAGCTGCATTTAAGCCCAAACTCCATACGACGATAGACATCATTTTCGTCCCAGTTTTTAGCCGCGTCTGCTTTAACCGTCGTCAGGGCAGTGTTAAACGTACCGTCTAGGTTTGGGGCACGATTCCAAATGTGCCCTTTGTCGAGATGGGTGTGCATATCCACAAAACACGCCCACACCATGCCGCCCTTTAAATCGAGAGAGGGATCAGGGTAAGTGTCATAGGTTCCAGCAGCCACGATCGAGGCAATCATGCCATCCACAATCTCTAAATCAACGGCGAGAAGCGAGTCGCTCGACGATTTTTTATTAGTCCATTTCGTTCCGCTAACAATTAACGATGGAGGAACATGAGCGTTTCTAAGCCAGTAGCGATTAGAGTCAAACAACATAGAACGATGACCTAAGTGCGATTTAGAGTCAGTCTTAACTTACCAGCAACGCCACCGAAACGTGGAGCTTAGGTAGATGGAATGGGAACGATCGCGCGTTCAAAACCCTTCTCGCTCCGGTTTGAACCTAAAGGGGAATGTCAGGGTTCGTAGAAGGATTGACTTTGCGGATCGCCCCTAAGTGCTTGTGCAAAAAGAGTCGTCGCGGCTGACCTAATAGCCAGGTCGTTAACCCTGCCTCTGTGTCTCGTAGACGATATCCGCTTTTTGCATATAGAGGTTCTGCCGAGCGATTGTTCTCTAGCACATGAAGATAAATGTCTTCAAATCCCCACGCGAGAACGGCTCGATCGCACGCTTCCAACAACTGCATCGCCGCCCCTTTACGCCGACACTCCAGTTTGACCGCCAAATTTGACAAATAGGCATATTGACTCGTGCGCGGCTGCCAGGGATTAAACGATCGTAGCCCCACTTCCACTGTGCCGACTAAGACACCGCCGTCTACCGCAACTAGACACACGTAATTCGGAGGAGCTGTCTTCAATCGATTTCGCAAATCCTCATAAATTCCCATCCGCATAATCGGAATCAGCCAGCGCATAAACTCCGGTTGCAGGTGAAAACTTTCCGCCAAAATTTCAGCAATTTCTGACAAGTCCTGCGGCTCAACTGATCGGATCAGAAAGCGCGGAGAACTTGATGACTGTAACGGGTCTTGTTCGCGAGGTGAAGAAGGAGTGTTCACAACCAACTGAATAGGCAATACAGACCATCCTAAGTTGAGCAGCCCAATCTGCCTCAACCCAGAACGTGTTTTTTTGACATAAAAATACCTGCCTAGCCAAAGGAGAACTAGACAGGTGTCGGCTCACGAATCGCTCGTGCTATTTGCCGATTCTAGGCGGTTCGCGGAAGGCGATCGCAAAAAACAACACGCCGATCGCCAGAGCAAGAATCAAAATGTAAGCAACGCTTTCCATGTCTACCTATCCTGAGTTGTGAGTGTATCTCAGACAATCAAGGGGGAGGTCAGGTTCAGCCATTCTCGTTTTAAGGAATGACTGAACTTAACCAAACCTGACTTAAGTCTGAGTTTGTCTGCGGGTGCTCTTGTCACCCAACTTCTGGAAGAAGCCCCACTCGACTTGCTCTTCTGCCAAATCTGGATCAACCCCTGCAAACACATCTCGGAAGATGGTGCGAGAACCGTGCCAGATATGACCAAAGAAGAACAGCAGAGCAAAGACCGCGTGACCAAAGGTAAACCAACCTCTCGGACTGGTGCGGAACACCCCGTCAGAGTTGAGGGTTTCACGATCGAACTCAAAGGGTTCGCCCAATTGAGCCGCCCGCGCATAGCGTTTTACTTGAGCCGGATCAGTAATGGTTTGACCACCCAACAGCCCACCGTAGAAGGTCGCCGTGACACCTGCTTGTTCAAAGCTGTATCTCGACTCAGCTTTTCTAAACGGAATGTCGGCGCGAATCACACCGTCGGCATCCGTCAACACCACCGGGAAGTTCTCAAAGAAGTTCGGCAAACGACGCACCGAAAGCTCTCTGCCTTCAATGTCTTTGAATACAGGATGTCCCAACCAAGCTTGGGCAATTCCATCGCCCTTGTCCATCTGACCTGTGCGGAACAAACCACCCTTCGCAGGGCTGTTGCCGACATAATCATAGAACGCCAGCTTCTCAGGAACCTCTGCCCATGCGTCTTGGGGGCTAGTGCCGTTGGCAATGCTGGTTTGAACGCGACGATTGATCTCTTGCTTAAAGTAGCCCGCATCCCACTGATAGCGAGTCGGACCAAATAGCTCGATCGGAGTCGTTGCATTTCCATACCACATTGTTCCCGCAACAATGAATGCTGCAAAGAACACTGCCGCAATACTGCTCGCCAGCACGGTCTCAATGTTGCCCATCCGCAGCGCCTTATAAAGACGCTCAGGGGGACGAACACTCAAGTGAAACAGACCTGCAATAATGCCAACGATGCCCGCCGCAATGTGGTGAGCGACAACTCCACCCGGATTAAACGGGTTGAATCCTGCTGGACCCCACTCTGGCGCAACGGGTTGCACGCTTCCTGTAATTCCATAGGCATCAGAGACCCACATACCAGGACCAAACAGCCCTGTTAAGTGAAAGGCACCAAAGCCAAAGCAAAGCAAACCAGATAAGAACAAGTGAATCCCGAACATTTTCGGCAAGTCTAGAGCAGGTTCGCCCGTGCGAGGGTCTCTAAACAGTTCTAGATCCCAATAAACCCAGTGCCAGCACGCTGCTAAAAACAGCAAACCAGACAGGACGATGTGCGCGATCGCCACTCCTTCAAATGACCAGAAACCAGGGTCAATCCCTGATTCACCTGTGATGCTCCAACCTGCCCATGAAGAAGACACGCCCAAGCGAGTCATAAAGGGCAGCACAAACATCCCTTGCCGCCACATCGGATTTAAGACTGGATCGCTTGGGTCAAAGATTGCCAATTCATACAGCGCCATTGAACCCGCCCAACCTGCAACCAAGGCAGTGTGCATTAGGTGGGTTGCGATTAACCGACCTGGATCGTTCACCAGAACGGTATGGACTCTATACCAGGGTAGTCCCATTGACTACGCTCCTCCTATAAATTGTGTCTACTGCAACGCTCTTTTCAGCATTTTGTTAAAGTGCCATGTACTGGTAAATTTACCAGATTTTAGAGGCGACTTCTTACTTTGCGATCACGCCCCGCAACCCCTCAAAAGAAGAGCGTGGATAGTTTGACAACGCTACCGTAAAAATGAAAGTGTATAAAGAAGTGTAACCAGTCTTAGAGCCTATTGCAAGCAAGTTACAGATGCTTAAGAAGAGGGCAAAGGTTACCCTGAAGACTGTTAATAATTCTTAACTTATTGACAACTTAAGTTACAAATTAAATAGATGGTTTTTCGAGCCAAATTAATCAGTAGAAAATCCCGTTAGGAGGTAATCGTCATGCAGCCAGCAGACATCACAGATATTCAGTCGATCGACCCCGATGAGATGCCCGCGATCGCGCCAGAAACGGCGAGTGAACCCGCAAAGCCTCTATTTCGCTCAGTCAGCATTACGTTTGTCAAAGAAGGCAAAGAAGCGATCGCATCTGATGGCGCAAATTTGAGAATTAAAGCGATCGA
>JBBRMC010000382.1:0-4391 GCA_038231055.1 Leptolyngbyales cyanobacterium | reverse complement strand
TGGTCACGCCCGCTGATTGGGTCGATCGCCATCCTGGGAGCCATTAATACGGGCTACCTCACGATCAACAAACTTCTAGACAGCAGCCCGGTTTGCACGAGCAACTGTGAATCGGTGCTCAACAGTCCCTATGCCACAGTGCTGGGCTTACCCCTGTCGCTATTTGGGTTTTTAGCTTATGTGAGCATGGCGTTATTTGCGCTGGTGCCGTTATTGGTGAATGCTGAAAACAAGCGATCGCTGCGAACCACGCTAGAAAACTCAACTTGGCTGCTTTTGTTTGCTGGCTCAACTGCCATGCTGCTATTTAGCGGCTATTTGATGTATGTCTTGGCGTTTGACATTAAGGTGGTTTGCTATTACTGCATTGCATCTGCTACGTTTGCGGCGGCGATGTTTGTTTTGACGATCCTTGGTCGCACTTGGGACGATGTAGGGCAACTCTTCTTTACAGGAGTCGTCGTGGCGGCGGTCACGCTGGTGGGAACCCTGGGCATCTATGCGCCGATTAATTCTGCTAATGCTGATGCCGGGACTACTTATAGTCTGGGTCCTGCAACGGGTCAAGCTTATTACACGATCAAAGATACGTCTGGACCGGCTGAGATTGGGCTTGCTCAACATCTCAAAAATATAGGGGCGAAGATGTATAGCGCCTACTGGTGCCCTCACTGCTATGAGCAGAAAAAGGTGTTCGGGGTTCAAGCTTTAAAGGATGTTCCTTCGATCGAATGTGCGCCTGAGGGTAAAAATCCGCAAACGGCTTTGTGTCAAGAGGTTGCAAGCAAAATTGAGAAAGAGTCGGGTCAAAAGTTTGGCTTTCCAACCTGGGAGATCAACGGTAAGTTTTATTCAGGTCAGAAACCCTTAGATGAGTTAGCTAAGATTTCTGGATATCAGGGTCCAGCAAATTTCAAAAATAGCTTCTGACAATCATCTAACCAGTCAGCTATGGATCGTGGATTAAATAAGACCGAATTCTCCCTCACCCCAACCCTCTCCCGCAGGAGCTACCGTGTACACACAAGTTGCTCGATCGATCATTGCTGAGATCCTTCGCCCCCTAAATCCCCCATTCTGGGAGACTTTGAGCCAGAAAGTCTCTAGAGTTTAACGCCATTGCTCCGGTTCAAAGTCCCCCAATTTAGGGGGATTTAGGGGGCATAAGCCGACTCAAACGAAGCTACGAGGACTTGTGTGTAAACGGTAGCCCGCAGGAGAGAGAGCCAGAGTCCAGTTCTCCTTCTCCTTGGGGAGAAGGGGTTAGGGGATGAGGGCAAGCGGCTGAACTCCAAACCCAACATTTCTCTAAGTTATTTAATTCACATTCCTATCCATTTGCAATCCCCGAATTCCATACAAAATTCGGGGATTTTTGTTTCTTTAATCAACCCGTTCTAGCTGCCACAGAATTTGATTGCCTTCTCTTCGCACTCGTGAGACTACCCAGTTACGCCATACCCAATTATCGCCGCGACTGGTGACGGCACTGGCGTTGACATCCATTAAATCAGCGAGTTCAGAACTGGTAATTAAATAGGCTTTGCTGGCAATCTCATCTGCCATTTGCAGCGTTTCTACTAAGTTCCGTAGGCTTGCGACGCGATCTTCGCGAGGTAACTCGTCTATTAAATCAACGGGCGTGGGCAGTGATGCATCCGTCATAGCAATCTCAGGCTCGTGGATTTGGTGGGTGAATGTTTTCAAGGCAGGAATTTTGCCGAGCGAAAAGGCACGCGCGATCGCATCACAGCGTTCGTTGCCAATATCTCCGGTGTGCCCTCGCACATAGCGCCATTCGATTTGGTTTGAGTTGAGTGCATCAAGAATCTCCCACAAGTCTTGGTTAAGAACAGGCTTGCCCGTAGAGGTCTTCCAGCCTTTTTGTTTCCAGCCTTTGATCCATTTGGTGATGCCGTTTTTGACATATTCGCTATCTGTATAGAGGGCAATGACCCCTGAGGAGAACTGCGAAGTAGCTGAGCCTTTCTGATTTGATTCTTGCAGAAATTTAAGGGCATCGATCGCTGCCTGCATTTCCATCCGATTATTGGTGGTTTGCGGGTCAGATCCTCCCATCTCGTGAATAGACTCATCGGCAAAATAAACGACGGTGCCCCACCCACCCGGACCAGGATTGCCAGAACACGCCCCGTCGGTGTAAATTTTTGCGATTGCTTGAAAACCCATAACCTGCTAATAAAGCACCCAATTAGATTACTGCATTCGTCGCTTTGATTGATCGCAGGGAGCGATCGCTGCTAGCTCGAATCGCTCGGTGCGAAAAGTATCGGCTCAAAAATTCTTCACTAAACTGAAACTTGATCAAAATGTTGGGCAAGTCTCTGCGTTTGACTTTTTGCAGCAAGCTTTTGATTTGTTTCGCCTGTTTGGGTTTGTCAAGGGTTGATTCGGCTTGGTTTAGCTCATCTGCATAAGATTGACCCGCTTCAAAGGCGATCGTGGCATCGAGTTCAAAATAAATTTCTAAAAAGCGCAATCCTTGATCGAGAGCAGGGGTTTGATGCAAAGCATTTTCGACATCAAGCCAAAACTCGGCGGCTCGACGAATTTGACTGGAACGAATGGCATCGTAAGCATAGCGAACCAGCAACGTATAAATGGGCTTGATCTGATAGGGTTGAGACCCTGGATCAGTGCTGGAGTTTAACAGGGCGGCAAACCCGATACCAAAGGTGGCAGCTTTGAGCAAAAGATTGAGGTCGATCGCTGGCTTGGCTGACAGAGATGACATCCACCAAAACGAGGCAGCCGGAATCACTAGCTCGATCGCTGCCCACAGCCAAACTCCCGGAATTTTATAGGGTTCAAAAAAAGGCAAGAGTTGACATTTTCTGTCTAGCTCTTGGAAGGCAACAATGATGTTTGTGATGCCTGGAAGCGCTGCAACGCAAAGCCAAGGCAACCAGTCAGAAAACCCGCTCACTGAGCTGTGCCCTCTCTTTGAGAAGGTTTCACGGGATGCAGATGAAAATGTCCTTTAGGGGTGAGGCTAAAGGTCATGGAACGATCAACCAAGCGGCGGTTGGGCGGATGAGAAGCAAACATTGCTAGGACGCGAACGGGAAGTCGTCGTTTGGCAAGATCGATATAACCCTCATCCCAAAGGTGCTGCACCATTGCTTGAACTTGCTCGATCGGTAGTTTGACATAATAGGCTAAATCTTCGACCGTCAGCAGTTGTTGATCGATCGCGTGCAAAATTACGATCAACTGAGCATCGGCAGCAATGAGAGCTTGCTCTAAAGCCGTGAGAAAGACGTGTGCGTCAGTGGGTGCCTGATTTTGAGTGAGCTTGAGGCGATGGAGAAGCTCTTTGGCGGTGGCTCGAACGTCATCAGTCATCAAAAGTGGCAGGACAATGCTGTCCCAAGTGCTAAAGGTGGAATGGTCTGAGCCAAAGAAGCTCTCTGCTCGTTGTTGAAGGCGATAGTGATGAGAAAGTTGCTGATATTCGTCGTTGTAGAGGTTATTGAGGTGCGACTGTTGGCTGATTAGATGACGAATGGATTCGGCGGCGGCTTTGGGCTGACGGTCGGCAAGCTGCACACCGATTTGATGCCCTGCTTGCTGCAAGTCTTGAGACATAGGCATTTCTAGCCGCAGCAGCGCGAGAGAAAATGCCTGTAGAGTTACCATATCAGCGAAATTAGCGATCGTCATAAAATCTTGCCTATGAGCGTAAATGTTGCCCAAGTTAGCTCAACCACAGCCGCGTCCATGATTTCGCTTTTCGCCGTTCTTCAAAGCCGTAAGGTCATGATGTCTATCTGTATTCTAATCCACCTATTTGGGGCAGGCATCAAGCTACTAACGGTGTAGATACCCGTCTAACCTATGACGAGAGAACCTCTATCTAGGGAGCGATTTGAGCGATGTATCAAATCAAGTAAAACCTAAAGTGGTCACAAATGGAAATTGTATTCTATGAAACTGAATTATTTTACGAAGCCACTTTTGGCGGTTGGACGTTGGTTGGCTACGGCACTTTTATGTGTATCTACGATTATGGGGCACGGGGTATTCTTCTCAAATTCAGCGATGGCGGCTCCAACGCTAATTGCAGCCTCAGATGCAGGTGATCAAGTTAAAAGCAAAACCCGCGACGATGCTGGACGCGCTAAGAACTTCATCCGCGATACGGAAGATAAGGTAAAGCGAACTGCAAACAAAAACGCCGATCGTGTTGACAAAGCAACAGATGGCAAGGGCAGTTTTGTTGAGCGCAAAGCGAAGAGAGATAAAGCTCGAATTGAGAAAAGAGCCAGCGAAGACTCAGCACGGACTCAGAAAGCGGTAGACAAAACAAAGAACGCGGTCGAGAGCACTGTTGATAAGATCAAAGACGCGTTTAACTAACGAATAACGTC
>JBBRMC010000381.1:0-4397 GCA_038231055.1 Leptolyngbyales cyanobacterium | reverse complement strand
CGCGAGCAATCGCATGGATGTTTGCTGCGCTTAACACGGTGGAGCCGCCGCTCAATGAGCGCGGACTGGCCATGCTGTTTGAGCGCGACAAGCCCTGGTACGAGCAACGCCAGCCTCTGCTCGACGATCGCGCACGCAAATTGCTAAGCCAACTTTCCAGCCGCCTTGGCGATGCCGAATGGCTCGATGGCGCATTCAGTTCGGGCGACCTCATGATGGCGGGTGTGCTGTTTCGCTCCAAACCATCGGGAATACTGGACGAATATCCGAACCTTTCTGCCTATGTCGCACGCAGCGAAGCACGCCCCGCCTTCCAGCGCGCTTTCGCCGATCAATTGGCGGTTTTTACTGCTGTTAATTAAAGCATCCATCGAAGAAAAGGAGTAACAAGCCCAGCTAGTAGGGTGGGCACTGCCCACAGCCAAGGTTTGAGATTAATTTAGTCTTATTTATATTTACGCCTTGCTACTTAAACAGAGCAACCTGTTCCAAAGCTACGGTGGGCATCAAGCTTGCGAAAAAGTAACTTCATAGTCCGGATCTCAATAAACATACAGGAGAGAACACATGACGATCGCGGGAAGCTGCCATTGCGGGAAGACTGCCTTTCGGATCGAAGGCGAACTTCCGGCGAACCTGACTCGATGCACTTGCTCATTCTGCTCGAAACGGGGCGTGCTATGGGCGTACTACCAGCCTAGCCAGTTTCAAGTGACAACCTCAGCAGCCGACGATGCGACTTATCGCTGGAATACAAAACTTGTGGCACATCATTTTTGCCCCGTCTGCGGCTGTGGAACATTCACTGACACTCCGGCTTTCGAGTCTGACGGAAGCTGGGACAAGATAACGCGTCGCATCGGAGTCAATGCACGTCTGTTCGACGACTTTGATGCGGCGGAAGCGTCTGTTGTGGTTATTGACGGCCAGAATCTTTGGTAGTCGCCGTCCGCTGATACATCAACGTTAGCCCCTCACTATCCACTAGCGGTTCGCCGTCGCTCACGTCAATATGCCTTGCAAACTGAGGAGAAAAAAGGGTGAGGTAATTCAGCTTGTTGCCAATACTCCGTGCGCTCAAGCCAATGGTGCGATTGAAATCAGACCATTCTGGGAGATTGAAAAAATCTGAGAAGGCTTATTTTGGGTGAGATAGCGATCGCACTTATAGCAATGTTTGGAAGTACAAATCTCTCTCTCCGATAATAGGAAACAAGATGAGACCCATTGAAACCCTGTTGTTAATTGCCAATCTGCTGACATTTTTCGTATTAGTGGTTCTGCTGTCCCGAAATGTTCGCTGGACAGACTATGCGGCTCTCACCGCGCTAACGATCGCCTTCGGACAGGTGCTCGTTGAGGGTTATCGCTGGCAGATGATTCCAGCATATTTACTCACTGCTCTATTTTTCATTGTCTGGTTGCGGCAGAAAATCGCAATATCTAAGGGAACTAAGGGGACGACCAATCGTATAACGGTCGGATTGGCTATTGGGCTGAGTGCGATCGCAATGGCTATTTCCATCGCGCTACCGATTGTGCTTCCAGTGTTCCGTTTCCCATTTCCAAGCGGATCGTATGAGATTGGAACGTTGACCTACCATTGGGTAGATGCTAATCGTCCAGAGGTCTTCTCTGCCGATCCGAATGTCCATCGCGAACTGATGGTGCAGATCTGGTATCCAGCTAAGAGAGGATCTTCATCCCCCCACGCTCCCTATATCCAAGATGCCAAAGTTGTTGCCCCAGCTTTGGCACGCCTGTTCCATTTGCCTGAATTTACGTTCGATCATCTGAAATACGTTACTACAAACTCTATTTCGTCTGCATCTATATCAGACGATAAGCCCAACTATCCAGTGTTGATTTTTTTGGAAGGGCTAACTGGCTTTCGCCAGATGAATACATTCCAAGTTGAGGAATTAGTCTCGCACGGTTACATCGTTGCAGGTGTCGATCAACCCTATGTTGCCGCGTCGGTAGTTTTACCAGACGGACATCAAGTAGTGGGTCGATCGAAGGAGCAGATGAATGTTCTGATCCAGCAGAGCATCAGCCCAGTTGATAACGCTCCATTAATGAACGGTCGGAGCTTCAAGGACGGGATCATCCCATATCTCGCGCAAGATGTCAGCTTTACGTTGGAGCGGCTTAAAGTCATGAATCAAGCCGATCCAAACGATACCCTGACAGGGCGAATGGACTTGCAGCATATCGGCATTTTCGGAGTCTCGTTAGGTGGGATTGTCGTTGGTGAAGCTTGCCTAACAGAGTCACGCTTGCAGGCTTGCTTAGTAATGGATGCACCTATGTCTGCGGATGTCGTCAAAGCTGGCTTGCCACAGCCGACAATGTGGATGACCCGTGATGTGGAAACGATGCGACTTGAAAGACATCGATCTGGCGGTTGGTCAGAAGCAGATATAAACCAGCACCAGAACACGATGCGGGCAGTGTTTGAGAGTCTGCCGAGAGATGGATATTTCGTGCGGGTGCTGGGGATGTTCCACGCCAATCTGATGGATATCCCATACTGGTCGCCGCTTTTCCCCTTTATTGGCATCACTGGCGCGATCAATCAACAGCGATCGCACAATATCATCAACGCCTACTCGTTAGCATTTTTCGACAAGTATCTAAAGGGGCGATCGTCACCGCTACTTGATCGCTCGGCAAAACTATATCCTGAAGTACTTTTGGAAACTCGTCAGCCTTAACTCACTTTTTGAACGCAATATTGAACTTTACAGTTATGGAAGTTTCTCCTTCAAAAGCATTTCACATGAAAAATATTCGGCGTAAATGTCTGTTGAGTTGGCAAATTCCGTCGATCGGCTCTGGGCTAACGTTTCTCCTAGGTTTTGGATTCAGTTACTCTAATCAAGATACTAGACTGGAAGTTCAGTTTGTAGGGCTGGCGGTATTCACTATTTTGATGGTAATTGGGAGCTATTACACTATTCAAGCTTTTCGCTTTTTCCAACGCTATAGAAACAAAAACTATCTCAAACATGCGATCGCGGGATTATTATCCAATCTATTTCTAATCTTTTTTGTTGTAACTGGCGTTAGTCAAATCTATACCTTGAATCATCCTTTGAACACAACAAAGCATTCAGTAGAGGAATTCAAGCCTCAGTCAAATGCATCTAAACTTCCAATTTGGATTGATACCGATCCAGCCTGCGGTCAAAGCGCGACCAGTGACGTGGATGATTGTTGGGCATTGATGCTGGCACTTCGATCGCCAGAACTTAATATCCGAGGCATCAGCACAACTTTTGGCAACACCAAAGGTGAAACTGCCCTTCAAGTTGCGCGTCAAGTAATTAAGCAGTTAGTCGGTGCAAATTCGTCAAACCGTACTCCGCCAATCTATCAGGGTAGCCATTCTTCAGGCAGTCCAGAGTGGAAATCGACGCAGGCCTCAGAGGCGATCGCCACCATATTACGCCAAGAAAAGCTGACAATTATTGCTCAGGGTCCACTCACAAATATCGCAACAGTCATTATCAATCATCCTGATGTGGTCAGAAATGTGGAGCGCATTGTGATGGTGGCAGGAAAACGACCAGGTAATTTGTTCCATCCTGGAGAGCAATGGTGGTTTCATTTCCGCGATTTTAACATTCGCAAAGATACGCCTGCTGCCAAAATCGTTTTGAACTCTGGCATTCCGTTGATATTAACCCCGTTTGAACTAGCGACAAAGGTGACGATTATGCGATCAGAGCTAGACAAATTAGGATCTGGTGATGAAGCCGCTCATTGGTTGCGTCAGGCAAGTCAATCGTGGATGTTGTTTTGGGAAGATCGTCTGCACAAACAGGGATTCTATCCATTTGATGCGATGGCAGTTGGCTACGTCACCATGCCTGAGTTGTTCAGATGTGAGATTTTACCCGCACGAATTGGGTTTAGTATATTTCTCGAACCATTTGGTCTGGGGCAAGATTTGGAAGTAGGACAGGCGATCGACGGGCAACAAGTATACTACTGCTCGGATGTCGATCGACGGTTCAAAGACCGCCTAATTGAGCGTTTGATCTCGCCATCCGCTAATTAGCTATGCCATTTGGTAGTTACGCAGGATTTCATTGAATATGTAACATAAAGTGCTAAAAATACAATTTTGCGGTTAAGCAAAATGACTTTTATACGACTGTGGCGATTCATCACAATTATGCTGACTTCGCTAAGTCTGAGCTTGTCCATGGCACATTTGTTGGAGTTGCCGCAGAGAATGCAGTTTGATCAGCAACTTTGGGTGAGAGTTACGGTTTTTGAAAATGTTTATCGGTTGTTTGGTTCAGTCGGCGCAGTTTTTGAAATTACGGCGATTCTGACGGCAATTGTGCTGGTATTTCTCGTTCGCAAACGCGGCTTAACTTTTTACT
>JBBRMC010000380.1:0-4423 GCA_038231055.1 Leptolyngbyales cyanobacterium | reverse complement strand
TTGCGGTTTGCGAAAATGCCCACTTTGGTCAGTAGGCTCTGTACAATGGCTTCCATAGCTATCTATCCGGTGCTTGGTTGATACTGGCACCCTATCCGATGGATAGCTTTCTTGTCAAAAATTGTCCGAACCATTGATGGAGGCTTATTTAAATTAAACGCTATACATTTTGAAAGATCTACGATCGTTTACCTCAGTTATGGAGATCTCCAATGGCTCTTAATCAAACCTATCACGAACGAACTAAGGCAGGCATGGCGGCGCTACAGGGCTTTTATAATGCCGCTACTGGACTTTGGAACACAGCAGGCTGGTGGAACTCGGCAAACGCCCTCGAAACGACGATCGACTATTGCCGTTTAAGTGATTCGCCCACCTATCGAGGCAATCTCTCCAACACGTTTGAGAAAAATAAGCGTGGTAACTTTCTCAATGAATTTTATGATGACGAGGGCTGGTGGGCACTCACCTGGATCAAAGCCTATGATCTGACGGGCGAACAGCGCTATTTGAATATGGCGAAAACGATCTTCACCGATATGAAAGGCGGCTGGGATGCAACGTGCGGCGGTGGAATCTGGTGGAGCAAACAGCGCAAATATAAGAACGCGATCGCCAACGAGTTGTTTTTAACGATCGCGGCAAAATTGCATTTGAGAACTCCAGGAGATGCAGGTGCAGGAAGTTATTTAGACTGGGCGCAACGGGAATGGAACTGGTTTAAGAATACGGGGATGATTAACCGTGATAATCTAATCAATGATGGGTTAGATAGCACCTGTAAAAATAATGGACAACTCACCTGGACGTATAATCAGGGTGTGATTTTAGGCGGGTTAGTTGATCTGTATCGCATTAATGGTGATGGATCGCTGATTAAACAGGCGCAAGCGATCGCTGACTCAACGCTGCGGCTTTTAGCTCCTAACGGCATCTTAAGAGAACCTTGTGAGCCAGACTGTGGTAAAGATGGTCCGCAGTTTAAGGGTATTTTTATGCGCTATTTGGGTGATCTCTATCAAGTCACTCAGCAGCCAACGTATAAAGACTTTATTGTCAACAATGCTGACTCAATCTGGTTGCAGTGCCGCAACAATGCCAATCAATTTGGTCTCTCCTGGATTGGCGCATTTGACAGTGCGGATGCAGTTCGTCAAAGTGCTGCGATCGATGCCCTTAATGCGACGCTGGTGGTCACGACGGGCGGCTTTACCTATCAAGCCGAAAATGGGATTTTGCATCAGCTTGTCACCGAAGCAATTTACACCGGATATCATGGCTCAGGCTACATCGCTGGATGGAATCGTGAAGGTCAATGGGTTGACTTTAAAGTGAATGCTGCCTCGACCCGTGCTTATACGATCACGGTTCGCTATGCGGCGGCTGGAGGAAACGCATCTCGATATATCTATGTGAATGGGAAAAGTATCGCCGATAACCAGATTTTTCCAGGAACTGCAAACTGGAGCAGTTGGAATTCAGTGACGATTCCGAATGTATCGTTGAATGCAGGAATTAATACGATCTCGGTGATCTTCAATCGCGAAAAGGGAAGCCAAAATTGGATGAATTTAGATGAGTTGACGATTCAATAGAAATGCTCGCCTGTGGGATCGCAGCATTGGTCGCAAGGCTACCTCGTCTCGCAGATCAACCGTTTCCAGTCGCTGCTATAGTGCTGCTCTGATCAATAGGTGCTCAAGACTGATAGCGTCGCGCTAGAATTTTCCAGTCGCCCATCGGGGATCAGAGATCACAAAAAATTGATCGCGCCATCGGATTTGAGTAGCTCGATCCCCACTAATCCAGTTCGACGTAAACGCCCCGAATCGGAATCGTAGTTAGGTTAGCGTCCGATCCCCACTTCTGAGGTAGGGTCTAATCAAACTCCGCTCAGAAGCGCGATCGTGTCTTCACGCTTGCACGTGCCATTCCCTCAGTCAATGCCTAACGCACAAAACGTTAGCTCGACTGGCTTGCAGCGCTTGATCTCAACGTTGATCCCCTGTGCGCCTTCTCCAGTCAGGTCTTCAACATAGCCTGAGTGCGCGTCTTTTGCCTCATTAGGATCATCGAACGGACCAAAATAATACGTGCAGTTTGGCTCAGCCGTGGTGATTTCTACCCACCACGGAGTGGACATTGCTTTCACAAAGCCGCTGACAATTTCTTTGATGATGTTGATTAACTTCATGACAGGCTTTTAGAATTAGAGTGAAGGTTTTAGTGCTTTTAATTCTGACTGTAGAATCTTAATTTTCATCTTGTCCTCTATCAAATTGATAAGACACAGAGAAAATCAGGAAAGCTTGATGCTCTCTAAAGTTCTAATTCATAACTATCTGACTGACATCTATCTAACATTTTTCTAATAATTTAATCAACTGCCTTTAGACCGAAGTTCTTGAAGCTCTCTATTCTAAAGACTATGGTTCGCAGAGTCAGTACCTACAAACTAGTCAATATAAGAGCGTTTTAGCATTCGTGTAGGGGATCTCCTTACCTTAGCGGATGGCATTTGCCCAATTAAATGAGCAATTGTTGAGTTCTTAAAGCAAGTGAGAGAGGTCATGAAGTGCGAGACTATCACAACTGCATGATTCCTAATTTTGAAGAAATGAATTATCGATCGGATCGTAGTTTATTTGAATGGCTATTTAAATAAACTAACCAACTCTAGTGCCTTTTAAAGGGATTAGAATGTGTTCCTTGCAACGTTTCACAAATTATGGGAACTGAACCTGACCTTCAGCAAGTTGTTGGTCATCAGTCTGAGGTTTGGAGATTGAGTTGCGTTGGTCAACTGCGATAAGTCTCGATCGTCACATTCACTCTGCTAAAGAAGCGATTCAAGCTTTAAAGTTAGGACAGATCCCCAGAATATGACCCATGGAATTGCTGGCTGAGCGCTATCAATCTCAACAGTTACTCGGCAAGAAGGCAGGTCGGCAAACTTGGCTAGCACGAGATCTTCACACGCAGGAGCTTGTTGTTGTCAAACTGCTGACGTTTAGCCATGACTTTGAGTGGGATGACCTGAAACTCTTTGAACGGGAAGCCGCAACGCTGCGATCGCTGTCTCATCCTGCGATTCCTCAATATCTAGATTTTTTTGAATTCGACTCGGACGATCGCAAAGGGTTCGCGCTTGTTCAAACTTACATTGAGGCGCAATCTTTAGAGGAGCATCTCAAGTCAGGACGGACGTTTAGCGAGTTAGAGGTGAAGCAACTTGCTAAAGAGTTATTGGAAATTTTGGGCTATTTACATTATCGTCAGCCTCCCGTGATTCATCGCGATATCAAGCCGAGTAATGTGCTGTTGACCAATCGATCGGGCAACCGTGCAGGACAGGTTTATCTGGTCGATTTTGGGTCGGTGCAAACGCTGGCAGCGAGAGACGGAGGCACGATGACGATCGTGGGCACTTATGGCTATATGCCGCCCGAACAGTTTGGCGGACGGACAACTTCAGCATCTGATCTCTATAGTTTAGGAGCGACGTTGATTTATTTGATCACGGGTCAACATCCTGCCGACTTGCCTCAAGACGATCTGCGGATTCAGTTTGAGCATCTGACAAACGTCAGCCCAGGTTTCACCCGTTGGTTAAAGTGGTTGACTGAGCCGAGCGTGAGCAAACGCCCAAATTCGATTCAAGCGGCGTTGTTGAAGTTGGAGCGATCGCAAGAAGATACGGCTGCTTTCAAACCACATGATGTCAAGACAAAGCCAAGTCATAGCAGAATTTCACTGATTGAAGAGGCAGGCGAGTTGGAAATCACACTTCCTTCTCCAAAACTTCAGTTAAACCAACTTGTGGGGCAAAGTCTATCTGCTAGTGATTGGGTCGTATTATTTTTGTTTTTAGCACCGCTCGCGCTGACGGCATCTCCTCTTCTCGGTTGGTTTCTGCTGAACCTGGGAGTTTATCCCATCTTTCTACTGCCTGTTGCCCTGATTCTTGTGAAATTTGCTAGAGCTAAACTAGTCATTACTGAGGAGACTGTTTCTATCACTCGTCAACTATTTGGACTTAACTATCCTCAACCATTTTCGACCAAACAAAGATACATTTGGAAATTAGCTTTATCAGAGTCCGGAAAGGATTTACGTCTTTGGATAGGTACGCAGAAGGTCAAACTATCTGGAAACCAAGCGGAAATGGATTGGTTAGCCCAGGAGTTGAGCGATTGGCTAAAGCTGCCGATCGAGCGTGAATAGACGCTCTTCGCAAGAATGCCTCGCGGTTTTGCAGGGGCGAATATCACTCGCCCCTACGGTTTATTTTTGAATCGTAGTTGCCGATTGATTAAACAACAGCGATCGAGACTTCTCCATATCGACTTGCTGGGTTTTAAACGCCTCGGCTTTTTTATAAGCGCGAATCGTTGCAGGGCGAGATTGAATCGCCTCAAACCAT
>JBBRMC010000379.1:0-4448 GCA_038231055.1 Leptolyngbyales cyanobacterium | reverse complement strand
GAGCGCCACATCGACTTGCAGATCACGGCTTTGATTCGCGACATAATCTAAGTCACAGTCGGGATCAGGGTTCTCTAAGTTAATGGTGGGAGGAACTTTGTTGTGAGCGATCGACATCACTGCCGCCACTCCTTCAATGCCTCCCGATCCGCCCAGGAGATGCCCCGTCATGGATTTAGTCGAACTCACCGCAATTTTGTAAGCATATTCACCCAGCGCTTTTTTCATCGCGGCGGTTTCCGTCGAATCATTCATCGGCGTGCTGGTGCCATGAGCGTTGATGTAGCTCACCTGTTGAGGAGCTAAGCCGCCATCTTTAAGCGCAAGTTGAATGGCTCTCGCTGCCCCTTCTCCACCCGGCACTGGAGACGTGATGTGATAAGCGTCGCAGGTCATGCCATAGCCCACAATCTCAGCGTAGATTTTGGCTCCTCGACTCAGTGCGTGTTCCAACTCTTCGAGAATCAAAATCCCGGCACCTTCGCCCAAGACAAAGCCATCCCGATTTTTGTCAAACGGACGGCTGGCGTGAGCCGGATCATCGTTGCGGCTAGACATTGCCTTACATGCGACGAACCCCGCTACTGATAAGGGAGTGACGGCTGCTTCTGTTCCGCCGCAGATCATCGCTTGAGCATAGCCACGCTGCACCAATCGAAAGGCATCTCCGATCGCGTTTGACCCTGCCGCACACGCTGTCACCGGACAAGAGTTGGGACCCTTTGCCCCCGTGTGAATTGCCGTCAACCCTGCTGCCATATTCGCGATCATCATCGGAATCATGAAGGGACTACAGCGATCGGGTCCTTTCGTCAGATTAATTTCTTGCTGATCTTCCAGCACTTTTAGCCCACCAATGCCTGTGCCAATCATCACGCCGACCTGTTCTGCATTCAAGTCGTTGATGGTGAACTGAGCATCTGCAAGCGCTTGTTTACTCGCTGCTACGGCAAGTTGAGCAAACCGATCCATCCGTTTGGCTTCTTTGCGCTCCATATAGTCGTGAGGGTCAAAGCCTTTCACCTCACCTGCAATGCGGCAGCCGTGGCGAGAAGCGTCAAACAACGTAATGGGTGCGATGCCATTTCGCCCACTGATCAAGCCGTCCCAATAGTCAGAGAGGGTGTTGCCAATGGGGGTAATCGCGCCCAGACCTGTGATAACAACGCGCTTACTTACAAGATTTGTCATGATGTCGGTTCAAAGGGGTTTCAATACCCAAGATTTAGAGAAGGTTTGAACTCTGAACGGGGACGATCGAGAAAGAAGGGCAATTCATCCTGCGATCATCACCACTCAAACTTCGGTTAAGCGGAGGCGGCAACTTTGCTGTTGATGTAGTCTACTGCCGATTGCACCGTCAAAATTTCTTCTGCGGCTTCGTCAGGAATTTCGATCTCAAATTCCTCTTCTAGCGCCATTACTAACTCGACCGTATCTAACGAGTCTGCGCCCAGGTCATTTTGAAAACTGGCTTGAGGAACCACGGCACTGGTTTCTACCCCTAATTGATCGGCGACGATTTTTTGCACTTTCTCGAAAATTTCATTTGGACTCATAGTCTTCCTCACTCGTTGCGGCAGCAACCGTTCTCGCTAATGTCTAATGTGGTTCTACGCCCGTCATGTCACCTGCTCAGACGTGTCACACGTACTTTAGGAGAAGACATGCTCTTGAGCATTTTTTCATCTTATCTGAAAGCGCGATCCTTAGATCTGTGCAAAGCGATTCGTCAGCCAGTTTCCGATCTGGTTGCCTAAGTTGACTGAGGACGATAAAAAGATTCCTCCAAATCTAAAAATCGGCGATGATACATTTGAATGGTGAGTTTTGGGTGACTTTGCTCAAACTCGATGATTGATATCGTTTTTCTGAATAACTATGCGATCGTCCACGCTCAAATACGCCTACTTTCCCGGTTGTGTTGCTCAAGGAGCGTGCCGGGAGCTTGACCAATCGACTAAAGCTTTGACGAAGATTCTCGGAATCGAGCTAGTCGAGCTTAAAAAAGCCTCCTGCTGTGGCTCTGGCACCTTTAAAGAAGATTCTCAACTGCTCGAAGACACCGTAAACGCCCGAAATATTGCCTTAGCCGAGCAGCTAAATCTCCCACTGTTGACCCATTGCAGCACCTGTCAGGGCGTGATCGGTCATGTGGATGAGCGATTAAAAGACGCACAAATCAACGATCGGGCTTATCTCGATCAGGTGAATGGATTCCTCAAAAAAGAAGGCTGTTCACCCTATCAAGGCTCGACGGATGTTAAACATTTGCTCTGGGCACTCGTCGCCGATTATGGACTGGAGGCGATCGCCGATCGAGTCACTCGCAAACTTTCTAATCTGAACTGTGCTGCATTCTACGGCTGCTATCTATTGCGTGGACAAGACCACATTCGCTATGACGATCCATTCAAACCAGAGTCGATGGAGAACGTCTTCCGAACCGTAGGGGCGACTCCGATCTATTATCGCGGTCGGACTCAGTGCTGCGGATGGCCGCTTTCAAGCTACGCCACTGAGCAATCGTTCAAAATGGCAGGTAATCACATTCAAGAAGCGATCGCCGCCGGAGCGGATTGCATTGTCACTCCCTGTCCCCTCTGTCATTTGAATCTCGACTCTCGTCAACCCGAAGTTGAGAAGGTGATCGGGCACAAGCTGGGCTTACCTGTGCTGCATTTGCCTCAGCTTGTGGCGTTGGCGCTGGGCGTGAGTCCGAATGAGTTGGGACTCGATCGACACATCATTTCGACGCGCCCCGTCTTGGAAAAGTTAGGATTTTAGCTAGTAACTCGATTTGAAGCTCGATCGGAGTCATTAACCACACAACCTCACCCCGATGCCCAGCGTCTTTATTAATCCTAAAACTGATTTTGCCTTCAAGAAAATCTTTGGCTCCAAGCAAAGCAAAGACATCTTGATCAGTTTTCTCAATGCCCTGGTTTACAACGAGCAGGACAAGATTCAAGATTTAACGATTCTTGACCCTTATCAAGCGCCTCGGATTCGGGGCATTAAGGATTCATATTTGGACGTTAAAGCCACGCTTTTTGATGGCAAAACCGTGATCATTGAGATGCAAGTGTTGAATGTGTTGGGATTTGAGAAACGAGTCCTCTACAACGCCGCTAAAGCCTTCTCAATCCAATTAGGGGTTGGAGAAGATTATACGCTGCTCAATTCAGTCATCGCCTTGACGATTACAGACTTTGAGATGTTTCCGGGCAACGATCGCATCCTGTCACGCTATCGCCTCAAAGAGAACAATGGCTTGACCGACTACAGCGATGATATTGAGTTGATTTTTGTCGAGCTACCCAAGTTTAAGAAGACGCTAGACAATCTCGACACTCTGGTAGACAAATGGCTGTACTTCTTAAAGTCTGCCAATCAATTGGAATCTGTGCCTCCCAACCTAGGCGAAGTGGCAGCGATCGACCATGCTTTCACGGTGGCAAAGCAAAGTAAGCTGAGTCGCAAAGAACTGGAAGTGCTGGAGAATCGGGAAATGTTTTTGCACGACAACCGCAACGCGATTCTCAAAGCTAGACAGGACGGCGAAATCAAAGGACGACAAGAAGGACGACAAGAAGGACGACAAGAAGGACGACAAGAGGAGCGGTTAGAAATTGCTCGATCGCTGCTTGATCTTTTGGATGCCGAGACGATCGCCCAGACCACAGGACTCTCGATCGCGCAAGTTCAGCAACTCAGGTAACTTATAACGAAGACTGAAGCCAGTCAAAATATATTACGAACCGTTAAAACTGGCATTCTCTGGGGAATGGGCGGAGGATTATTTTTGGCAGCGATCGTAGGGGTGTTGAGAATTACATTTCTTTCCCTGGAGGGTATATCGTTCACTACGATAGAATACGACATCAAAATTAACAAAAATCCCAACGACGCTTTAGCTTACTCAAACCGAGGTTGGATTCGAGCAGAGTCGGGCGATCGTGAGGGCGCGATCGCAGATTTCACAGAAGCGATAAAAATTGTTTCGAGCGGAAAAGACAAAAAGTCTTCTTTGTCGGAGTGGGGACTGTACGACAAGCGAGGACAAGTCTACCGTCACCTCGGATCTTCCGCAGAAAGCCGAAACCCTGCCGCAGCGCGAAAAAACTACAGGCTAGCGATCAGTGATTATCAGAAAGCAGCCGAACTCTGCAAGCTTGAAGGTGATACATCATGTTCGGCAATTTTGAGTGAAGTTAAGAGCGTCAAAGAATCCTACTCAAAGACCACCGATAAAAATTAGCTAGTTAGACGGGAATCCCCACGCCATACTTTTCGCTGGCGTGGGATGAAAGGCGCGTGAGTTGCAGCGCGATGGTGAATGATGTTTGACGAGAGAACCATCAGCGCTGCAATGAACAAACTCTCAGGCGGCGAACGAGCGAAACGCATATAGGGTAAGGCTTATGGTACAATACGAAGGGTTGTTG
>JBBRMC010000378.1:0-4452 GCA_038231055.1 Leptolyngbyales cyanobacterium | reverse complement strand
GGATTTATTAAGGTGCAACGTCTCACCCTCACCCTAGCCCGCTCTCCAAGGAGCTACCGTGTACACACAAATCGTTGATCGCTTCGTTTCAGTCGGCTTCAGCCCCCTAAATCCCCCAAAATTGGGGGACTTTGACCCTGAGCAATGGCTTAAACTCTGAACCTCTTTCTGGCTCAAAGTCCCCCAGAATGGGGACTTAGGGGGCGAAAGATTTTGGCAATGACGGGATCGATCAACTTGTATATGCACGGTAGCCCCAAGGAGAGGGAACAGGACTCTAGCTCCCTTCTCCTTGGGGAGAAGGGTTGGCGAGGGCTTCGCCCCACTTCGTGAGGAGGGCAGAAGACGCTCATAAGTCTTACAGGTTATTTAATCCACGATCCTTAGCGATGTTATTGAGTATTCTCTCTTCACTGTTCCCGTTCAATCTAAAAAATTAGCAATTAACTTCATAAAATAAAAATAGAAGCAACCTTTTCTAAAGTAGGAGCTTCCATTTTTAGGGTGTCTGTATATACCGAGAAATCTTGGGGAGCAGGATACGATCGGGGCTTGAGCCGTTCTTTAAGCGAAGGTTTGGGTAGGGAGCGGAGGATTGAGCTGACCTTCAAACCGTCCGCTTCCTCGGTGGGCAAAGTAATCGCTTTGTATCTCTGATGGAGTCAGCCAAGAGGTAAGAGAAACCTGCTTCAAGCTAGGTAGACGCTCAATCTGATGAAGACCTACGGTTATGGAACCGAGAAGCAAACTGATTAGAGTGATAGAGGATTGAACACGCATAGGTTGAGTCTGTTTCGGTGTATCTATTCACAGATACAGACTTCTATTTCGAGATCAGGATGAACTGATGTAATTTTTTTAAGTTCAGTGATCCTACGTACTGAGTTTCGCATGGAGAACTTCAGCCCTTGAATGCCGGAACTGTGGGAAAGATGGAGGTCACTAAAATCCAATTTCCACTGTGATTTATTTGACCAGAAATGGAAATACTGTCTCCGTTCTTGTACTGAATTAATTGCTGGTTAACATCAGGGCTGAGGGTGACCAAAACCCAAGTTTTTTTGACTTGATCCGGGTCATAAAAGTTCTCCAAGCTGATCGTGTAATTTTGCTCAGCACGGCGCTGAAATGTGCCAGAAAACCTGGATGTAGCATTTGAAGTGTGAGGAGATAGGGTAGGAATGGGGCAATATCCGCTATTGGGGTATGCCTCTGGCGCGTTTAAGTAATAGTGCTGCCAGTGAAGCCAGTCAGGATGGTCAGGAGTCAGATTAAAAAAAGGAATGATGGCATTAGGGGCGATCGGGTCTTCTAATAAAGCAGTTTGCAGCGATCGCACCGATAATTTCCTCGGTTGACAGTTTTGCTCAATGCACAAAGCGGCTGCCATCCCTGCGGCTTGTCCGATTCCCAAGACTAGGGGCTGAAGGCGAGTTGCTCCATTTGCGATGTGAGAAACAGAGATGTTTTTCTCGCACGCCAAAAAACCATCGGTAGCGTTTGGTACTAAAGCTCCATAGGGAATCGTGAAAGGGGTGCCTGTCCAGCGTCCGCCCCAGCGAATTGATTTAGACTTTAGCGCAATGTCGCCACTGGGATAATGATGATCGTTGGCGTAGTTGCCGATCGCGATCGACTGACAGATAGTTTCAGCTATCTCACATCCCTGAGCCGTGGCTCTGATCGGTAGCGGAGCAACCTGTCCTTTAGGCAATAAATCGTGCTCTCGAACGGTGGCTAACCCTACAAGTCTTCGGCTCTCTCGATAGTAAGGGTGAAGGGCATAGGCACCCCCTCCTAGAGAATTTAGACTGGAAATTGGAAAAATTCCTTCCGCTAAACCAATGTGTCCTAATTGAGATTGAATGAAGTGGGCAAAGCCTTGGGTGTGCCAAAGCGCTTCTTGAAGGAACTGCGATCGCTCTGCGTCTGAGCCAATTAATCGCTCAACACCTTCTCCGTAGTCATTACCTGCGATGGGCCAATTGATCATGAAGCGGTTTTCGGGCAAGCGTCCGTAGTTCAAAAACGCTTCCGCTCCGCGGTCTGCCCAAGCTTGGGTGAACTTTGCTCGATCGTAATGAGGCGGTGCCGGAATTTTTGGAGCCAGCTTTTCACCAAAGTCTTGCAGCACAACGACCCACGTCGGAGCTTGAACCGGATAAGTTTTGGTGAGCGCGTTGGGTTCGATCGGGGCACTGGGTTCTCCCCATTCAGACTGCATCTCCCAGCCCCAGCGATGCGGAATGTCTCCAAGAGCGAGCAAATCGCCAAGCTCTGTGCCATCAAGGGTAATCTCGGCAAAAATCGTGAAGTCTGCAAAGCGAACGCCGATGACTCGATCGCCTTCTCTTAAAACCTCTAATGGGGTCTGTTGCTGAATCCAGGTCAGATTTGGCAGTTTGGCAACCCAATCAGCAAAAATGTCTGCCCCAACTCGCGGGTCGTAGGTAAAGAAACTCACCCAAGCGTTATCTAACCCTCCTAGCTGGCGTTGCTCCAACTCTTTTAGAAACGCACCCCAAATTCCGGTTTGAAAGGCAGCTAACTCATTGCCATCTGGGGCAGTTACTCCCGCACTGGTCAGCATTCCGCCTAACCAGGAAAACTCGCTGACTAAAATTGTATTGGCTCCGCGTCGAGCCGCCTGAAGCGCTGCCGCCGTTCCGCCTGTGCCGCCACCCACTACGAGCACATCAGTCTTAAAAATCTGCATTGAGCGAATATCTCTAACAAAAAGCTAAGGACATCCTACGAAACTGGAGCACCCGATCGCGAACTTGTCTGACTTTATGTTCACAAGCAAGGGTCGTTTGTTATGTCCAGTGTTGAGAGGCACTTCAAACGGGTGCCGAAGAATGGTCTGCTGCGATCGTATGGATACGTTCAGCCTCGTGAGTAAAAGCAAGAACGATCGATGTAATCTTTTCAGGATACCACAGTCCCCATTCGTGCCAACCTTCTTCTACAGTCGTTAATCTTGAGTCTGGAATCTTTTCAGCCATTTCTTGCGCAGCAGACAAAGGAGTGGTCAAGTCTTTTTCTGACCATAACAACAGACAAGGCGCTTGAATGCTTGGCAACAGATGTTTTAGATCTACCAATAACGAAAGTAGTAATGCTTGAATAACGTTTCCCGTGTTAAACAAAATGTTATGAGAGAAGACTTGAGGAATATCAACCAATTTCAATTTCAGCTTGGGGAGCAGAAGTTGAGCTGTCATTTCAAATGCTCTTCGTGGTATGACTTCTAGGAGCGATATAGATGGGTTGCCTGTACTATCTACTAAAACTAGGCTCTTTACTCGGTCTGGAGCAAGAGCAGATAAAGTAATCGCAATTCCTCCCCCAAACGAGTGCCCTACCAAATGCACTTGTTGAAGATTGAGCGCATCTAGAAACGAAAGCAGAAATTTAGCGTAGCTGTCGTAGTCTGGAATTAAATCGGGGTAAGACGATCGACCAAAGCTTGGCAGGTCAGGTGCAAGCACGAAATGCTGCTCTGCTAATAGGTTTAGGATCTCATGATAAGGTTCAGTAGAGATTCCCCAACCATGTAGAAGCAGAATAGGAGTTGAATCTGACTGTAGCCCACCCTGCCAATAGAAGATACTGCAATCCTTCAGATCAACACGGTGATTATGCGACTGAGACGGCAGCGCCGGAGCCTGATCGAAAGCCATGCGCTAACCATTCTTAACAACTCTGTAAATCTAACGAATCTTAGTAGCACACAAAACTCTCTAAAGAGATATGGCTGCTTCTGCTGACTCTAAATTGCAACAACTAAGGTCTGTCGATCGTAGTTGACCGATACATTCCGCATCAAAGAGCTACCCTTTCTTCTAACTCGTCTAACTGCCTTGTTATTGGCAATCACTTTCAGCTTTATGAGTCGCGATCTGTAGATTACTGATCAAAATTTTGCACTCAATGACGGAGCAGTTAGGGCACCACACGAGACCAATCAATGTGCTTTAACTGAGATCTTGCATCAGCCTCTTCACTGCGATGGTGTTCCGCCCGTGAATGGAATTCCGGGCTAGCCTTGCGAAGTCCCTTGAAAGGGACTGGATTGCCTCAATCTCTCTTTCAGTGCCTTAAGGGGACTTCGCACCGTTAGACCGTAATTTTCAATCACGGGCGGGTGAATGATAGCCACGAGGGAATTCTAATCCGGTGCAAGATCTCAGTTAAGGAATTTGTTACAGTGTCGGCTTGAACGACATGATTTTGCTTAACGCTGACAAATGAAAGTGTTACTCCACACCACAAATTTGTTAAACCTCACGCTATAATAGTAGAAGTCATGGGGCTGTAACGGTTTCGACAGGTTGGCGAACGTCACAACGTGATTCAGGTCGAGAGGGAGTCCACTCTCGTAAATATCGGCTCAAAACACAGTACATGCGAACAACATTGTACCCTTCGCTCGTAAAGCAGTCACTGCCT
>JBBRMC010000377.1:0-4453 GCA_038231055.1 Leptolyngbyales cyanobacterium | reverse complement strand
GTACCCGCACAATGGCTTGTGTGACGATCGCCATTCAATAAAACGTCGCGACAAAGCCATTGGGTAACTGCACAATGGATTGCGTGACGATCGCCATTCAATAAAACGTCGCGACAAAGCCATTGGGTACCCGCACAATGGCTTGTGTGACGATCGCTATTTAATTGTGTGACGATCGCGATTCAATCGTTGAATTTGGTCTCTGCTAGATGATTCTCAAATCGGGGAGACGTTCCAGCGGAACGTCTCTACGGCATCTTATGATTTCTCAAACTGCTTTTAACGATTCCGATCGCTTCAACTCTGCTAACGTTGCATTACCTGTGCAAAACAGCACGGTGGTGATTTCTGCGATCAACACATCGGTTAAGGCGTGAAGGGCTTCTTCTGACTCGTTAGCTGCCTGTAAAAATGGAAACGCCAACCCTGCTAAATCAGCACCCAGCGCGATCGCCTTGGCAATCTCTAATCCGTTTCGCAACCCGCCCGACGCGATCAGGGGAATATCCGAAGAAATAGATCGCACTGCCATAATGCACTCAGCCGTCGGAATGCCCCAATCAGCAAAGGTTGCACCCAGTCTGCGCTGTTTGTCATCGGTTGCCCGTTCGCTCTCGACCTTTGCCCACGATGTGCCGCCTGCCCCTGCCACATCGATCGCTGCTACCCCTGCCGCAATTAATCTTTGAGCGATCGGAGCTGAGATGCCGTTGCCCACTTCTTTGACGATTACCGGAACGGGAAGTTTGTCACACAGCGTCGCAATTTTTTCGAGCAACCCCCGAAAGTTAGTGTCTCCTTTTGTTTGCACACACTCTTGAAGCGGATTGAGATGCAAAATCAGGGCATCGGCTTCAAGTTGTTCGATGACTCGCAAACACTCCTCAATGCCATAGCGGTAGTTAAGCTGGACTGCCCCCAGATTGGCGAACAGAACGGCATCGGGCGCGATCGCTCTAATCGCAAAGGTGTCTGACACTTGAGGATTCTCAACCGCCACTCGCTGAGACCCTACCCCCATTGCCAATTTGTAGTGTTGAGCGATCGCGGCTAATCGTTGATTAATTCGCTTTGCAATCTCGGTTCCCCCTGTCATTGAGGAGATCAGAATCGGTGCGCCGAGGGGTTTGCCTAAAAATGAGGTGCTGAGATTGATGTCAGCCCGATCGATCTCAGGCAAACAGTTGTGAACAAATCGATAGCGCTCTAATCCATTCGTCACGTCTCGACACTGCACGTCTTCATCAAGACAAATGCGAATGTGGTCGGCTTTGCGGTTTTGGGTGTCTGCAAAAGAACTCATAGAGATGTCGAATAATCAATTGTCCTTCTAACGTACCTGAATTCATCCCTTTATCAGTTCCACACCATCTCGTCCATCAATGTCTTGCACATAGACTTTGACCGTTTCTTCTTTAGCCGTGGGCAGCTTTTTGCCCGTAAAGTCAGGATGAATCGGCACTTCGCGATGCCCCCGATCGACCAGCACCGCTAATCGAATCACTTCGGGTCTGCCATGATCAATCACAGCATCTAATGCAGCTCGAATCGTTCGCCCTTTGTAAATCACGTCATCGACCAGCACCACAGTTTTGCCTGAAAGATCAAACGGGATGTTGGTTTTAGCAGGGGTGCGAACCGCGATCGTATCCAAATCATCGCGATAAAAGGTGATGTCGATCGCCCCGATCGCTACACTGACTCCTTCCAATACTTCAATTTGCTCGGCTAACTTTTCAGCGAGTGGCACGCCTCTGGTATAGATTCCTAAGAGCACCAGTTCTGAGAGATTGCCTGATTTCTCGATAATTTGAGAGGCTAACCGAGTCAGAGTCCGACGGATTTCGTTAGCCGAGAGAATTTCAATCTGTTCTAAAGGCATGGGTCACAGACGGCGGAATGGAATTCGCTTTCTTGTACATTAAGCGGAGTTGCTTGTTCCGTCTAGCAAATCTATCTTTTGACAGGACTCGATCGCCCAACTCTAGTCTGAGTCTATCGATCGTGAAGGGATGTAAAAAATTCTGCATTTAGATGTCAAAAATGAGGAGATGCTGGGTAATCGCTTTACATTGAAGGTTTACAGAACTTTTTGCCGGAAAGCTCTTTTTGCAAAAAGTCTCCAGTTTAGACCGCCATTGCGAGGCACCCTTTATGAATAACCTGCAAAAATATCGAGTTGTGTGCACCCTCTCGTTTGGGGATGTTTACGGTCAGATCATGGTTTGGCTGATTGTGATTTTTATCAGTTTGGCGGCTGCAATGGCTCTGATGGGCGCAGCTCGTCCGGTCTATGCCCTAGCAACGGTTGGGATAGTGCTAGTACTGTCTTTGCCATTTCTGCTGTTCTCGTTTGTGACCACGTTGCTCAACCATATTGAGCTAATCCAAATTGACCCTGCTGCCCAATCGCAATATGCTACGTCTGCGACTCCTACCAGTCAGCAGTCTGCTCAAGTAGCCAGTTAACCCCATTTGGCACTGATGATGAGAGACGGGTACATAGAATTTGTCTATTGCCCGTTTTTGATCGTCGATCGTCAGCCTGACAGACTATATTGAATACGCTGTTGAATTTCGAGGCAATCTTGTGGCTGAAAAGCGGAAGAATCGTTGGCTACTGAACGTGGTGTTGATCATCGCAACGATCGGTTTGTTGGGAGTGTCGATCATTCCTCTGATTAGTGCGACGTTCACCCCTCAAAAAAATACGGTCGCGACTCCTAGCCCAACGCAGTCAGTCGAAGCCAAAAAAGCAGATGTTGAGGCGCAAGCCAGAGGCTATGAAGAAGTTCTCAAGCGTGAACCTGATAACCAGACTGCCCTGCGGGGATTGCTAGAAGCGCGGCTGAGATTGTCGGATGTTAAGGGGGCGATCGAGCCACTCGAAAAATTAGCTAAACTAAACCCGGCTCAAACTGAATATGCCGTGTTGCTGGCTCAAGCCAAGCAGCAGACCGGAGACAAAGAGGGAGCCACCCAGGCATACCGCGATATTCTGAATACAAAACCGGGTGACTTAAACGCGCTACAAGGGTTAGCCGGATTGTTGATTGAGCAGCAGCGACCCGAAGCGGCGATCGGAATGCTGCAAGACACGCTTAAAACTGCGCCCCAAGCCAACAAAAATCAAGCGGGTAGTGTGGACGTAACGGCAGTTCAAGTTTTGCTCGGTCGAGTGTTTGCATCTCAAAAACGCTATAGCGAAGCCGTCAGTGTCTTTGATGAGGCGATTCAAGGCAATAAGCAAGACTTCCAGCCTGTGTTTGGCAAAGCGTTAGTGCTCAAGGCACAGGGCAAAGCAGACGAGGCAAAACCCTTGTTTGACACAGCCATTTCGCTGGCACCTGCCCAATATAAAGACCAGATTCAACAGGCGGCGAGTGGTGCCCCTCCAGGTGCGACCAGTGCCCCGTCGAGTGCGCCGACTGCCCCCAGTGCAAATCCGAATCCTGTGGCTCCTAGCGCAGAGGCAAGTCCGGTTCCGAGCGCGGCTCCTAAGAGTGAAGCAGAGAAAAGCGAGAAGAACTAATTGCAATCTGTTCTGTGTGCCGTCGCCCTCGGCAGTAACTTGGGCGACTCTCAAACTATTCTGAAATCTGCCCTTGAAAGCCTCGATCGCACGCCGGGGATCAGTATCGAGCAGCGATCGCATGGCTATTTAACCAAAGCGTTGACTCTTCCTGACAGCCCTCCTCAGCCTGATTACCTCAATCAGTGTGCATTACTAAAAACCACGCTCACCCCGCACGAATTGCTACACGCCCTTCTCGATGTCGAGCGCCAGTTTGGGAGAGTCAGACAACAGAGATGGAGTGCGCGAACTCTTGACTTAGATCTGCTCCTGTTTAATGATGTAATCCTAAATACGTCTGACCTGCAAATTCCCCATCCGCGAATGCGCGATCGTGCCTTTGTTCTCGTTCCCTTAGCAGAAATTGCCCCTGATCGGGTTGACCCTGTGACGGGTGATACGATCGCTCAACTCGCTCAACGTGTGGATCATTCAGGGATCAAACAGGTTGTCACTTAGAATTTTTTGCCCTTTACCCTTTTTGCTCATGGCTTTGGGTTCAGAACCGCCTCAGTTGCTTAGACAGCGCCTTTCCTATAAGGGTCGCAAGTTTAATTTTGAAGTCAATCGACTGCGCTTGCCCAACAAATCTGAGGGCGAGTGGGAATGTGTGCGCCATCCGGGAGGAGCTTTGGCAGTCCCGATTAGACCCGATGGCAAACTGGTGCTGACTCGTCAATATCGCTTCACCGTGCAAGGACGCTTACTAGAGTTTCCGGCGGGGACGCTTGAAGTTGGAGAAGATCCGGCAGGCACGATTGAGCGCGAGATTCAAGAAGAAGTGGGCTATCGAGCAGGCACTCTAAAGAAACTCGGTGAGTTCTTTTTGGCTCCGGGCTATTCGGACGAAATCATCTATACGTTTCTGGCAACGGATCT
>JBBRMC010000376.1:0-4467 GCA_038231055.1 Leptolyngbyales cyanobacterium | reverse complement strand
GAGGCGATGTGATTACTCAAGTCGATGGGCAAGCGGTCACAAAAGCTGAACAGCTTCAAGGGGTGGTCGAAAATAGTCGATTGGGACAGACCCTCAAAATTCAGGTGCGACGGGGCGATCAGACTCAGCAACTCGCGGTGAAGACGGCGGAGTTAAGGAATGCTGCCTAGGATGGCGATATGTCTGACTTGATGGTTATTTGCCAACGAGGGGCGGTGGAGGGCGATCGTTATTTCAGATTGGTTGGTCATGGTGACATCGGGGAGACGTTTCAGCGAAACGTCTCTACGGGATCGGTGGATTTGTTGACCAATTTGGTAGAACTTTGCAAAAACCTGAAACTTTTGCGCTAGGCTAACCATTTCAGATTTGATTGGGTTCTATGATATTTGCCTGTGCTGATGTCGATCGAAGCCATCTGATTGACTGAGGGACAGAAGATTTTTGCTTTTGTTGTTTAGACGTGGCGATCGAGGATGAAATGGGTGGATTAAAGGGACGGGATTTGTTAACGCTAGCAGACCTCAGCGCAGAGGAACTTACAGCACTGCTCGACCTCGCGGCTCAGATGAAAGCCGGAAAGGTAAACTCGATCGCGACGATTAACGGTCACGTTCCAGTGTTGGGATTGCTGTTTTATAAAGCGTCTACCCGCACCCGCGTTAGCTTTACGGTGGCGATGGCTCAACTGGGTGGTCAGGTGATCGATCTAGCGGTCAGTTCGACTCAAGTGGGTCGGGGTGAACCGATTACCGATACGGCGCGGGTGCTCGATCGCTATGTCGATATTTTGGCGATCCGCACCTTTAATCAGCAAGACCTCGAAACTTTTGCCCAATATGCAGACATCCCGATCATTAATGCTTTGACTGATTTAGAGCATCCGTGTCAAATTTTGGCAGATTTGCAGACGATTCAAGAGACGTTTGGTCAGCTTTCAGGCTTGACGCTAACTTATTTAGGAGATGGCAATAATATCGCTCATTCTCTCTTATTGGGGTGTGCGCTCGTTGGTATGAATATTCGTATCGCGTCGCCATCGGACTACCAGCCCAGCGACACGATTGTTCAGCAAGCCAAAACGATCGCCGCCGGACGATCTGAAGTAATGGTGACAAATGATGCGATCGCTGCGGTCAAAGGTGCCCACATTCTCTATACCGACGTGTGGGCAAGTATGGGGCAAGAAGACCTGGCAAATGCCCGAATTCCCATCTTTCAGCCTTATCAGGTGAATGAGAACCTGATGACCCATGCAGATAAAGACGCGATCGTGCTGCACTGTCTCCCGGCGCATCGGGGGGAAGAGATCACCGATGGTGTCATGGAAGGCGCTCAATCCAAAATTTGGGATCAGGCAGAAAATCGAATGCACGCTCAAAAAGCTTTAATGGCAAGCTTGTTAGGATTAGTTTAGAAATGGCTTCGTCAATTTCGGCTAATAACGCAATGTGCAACGTCTCTAAAACCGCCTGAAAGCAGCCCTCACCCTAAGGAGAGGGAACTAGAGAATCGTTGAAAGTCCCTCTCCGATGGGAGAGGGGTTTGGGGTGAGGGTTTTGAGTTACACACTGCTTAAATACGTCTAAATAACGGCTCGGAATTATTGTGACTGGGATTTAATAAACTTTAGGCTACCTATTCTTTGTTATTATCCATAGCCATACTGAGTTCGCAAAAGTCTTCTGCCCGTCCCCAGAGTGCCTTCATCTGCAAGGTTAATTCTCTACTATTTCTTCTCAAAAATCGTCTCAATTAACCATGCTGCACTCTCATCTTGATGCTGACAACAACGGTCACAAGTCTTTTGAACTACCTGGGGCGCGCCCTCATTATGTGCCCGATCGTCCGGGTCAAGTTGAGCATATTTTTCTCGATTTAACGCTTGACATTCCTAACCAAAGCTATCGAGGGATTTGTTTGACGAGGCTGAATCCTATTCGCGATGGCATCGATCGCTTGACTCTGGATGCCGTCAATCTCACTATTCAGTCCGTCAAGATTGCAGACATTGAGCAAACGTTTGACTATGACGGTGAACAGCTTCACATTCGTCTCAAGCAGCCGACGAAAATTGGTGAAGTCATTGAACTGGCGATCGCCTATCAAGTCGAAAAACCGCAGCGAGGCATTTATTTCGTCGCTCCAGATCACTACTATCCCGATAAGCCGACCCAAGTTTGGACTCAAGGCGAAGACGAAGATTCTCGCTTCTGGTTTCCCTGCTTTGACTATCCGGGGCAACTTGCTACCTCTGAGATTCGGGTCAACGTGCCGGGGTCGTTGATGGCGATTTCAAATGGTGAACTGATCGGCACCGAAACCAACGGCGATCGCAAAACCTATCACTGGCTGCAAAAGCAGGTTCACCCCAGCTATTTGGTGACACTGGCGATCGGAGACTTTGCCGAGTTAAAAGATGAGTGGCAGGGCAAGCCCGTTACTTATTACGTCGAGAAAGGACGGGAGAAACAAGCCCGCCTCAGCATGGGCAAAACGCCTCGAATGATTGAGTTTTTTAGCCAGAAATACGGCTATCCCTATCCCTATCCTAAATATGCTCAGGTGTGCGTCGATGACTTCATTTTCGGCGGCATGGAGAACACCTCAACAACCCTGTTGACCGATCGCTGTTTGTTGGATGAACGAGCCGCGATCGATAATCGCAGCACCGAATCTCTCGTGGCTCACGAGCTAGCCCATCAGTGGTTTGGCGATTTAGTAGTAATCAAACACTGGTCACACGCTTGGATCAAAGAAGGCATGGCATCCTATGCAGAAGTGCTGTGGTTTGAGCAAGAATATGGCTCTGATGATGCCGCTTATTACCTATTGGGTGAAGCTCGCAGCTATTTAGATGAAGATGCATCGCGCTATCGTCGCCCGCTCGTAACCCATATTTATCGAGAAGCGATCGAGCTTTACGATCGCCACATTTACGAAAAGGGAGCCTGCATCTATCACATGATTCGGGCTGAGTTGGGCGACGATTTGTTTTGGAAGTCGATCGCGACGTTTCTCACAGATAACGCTCATAAAACGGTCGAAACCGTGGATTTGCTGAGAGCGATCGAGAAAGCCACCGGACGCAATCTGATGTTCTTATTCGATCAATATGTCTATCGCGGCGGACATCCTGATTACAAAGTGGCTTATGAGTGGGATGGAGACAGCAATCTCGCTAAAGTCACCGTTACCCAAACCCAAGCCAGTGAGACGAATCCAAAAGAATTATTTGATTTGAAAATTCCGATCGGCTTTGGCTTCGCAGCTAGTGGGGTGAAATCGTTCACAGTTCGCATTCACGATCGTGAGCAAAGTTTTTACTTTCCTCTTGAGCAGAAACCGGATTTCGTTAGCTTTGATGTTGGCAATCACCATCTCAAAACTGTGGTGTTGGAGTATCCCATGCCAGAACTCAAAGCCCAACTTCAGCACGACCCTGATCCAATTTCTCGCCTCTGGGCTGTGGAAGCGATCGCTAAAAAGGGCGGATTAGAAGCCGTCAAAATCTTGTCTAAAGCGTTGCAGACCGATCTCTTTTGGGCAGTCAGGGCTGAAATCAGCAAAAATCTAGTCAACGTCAAGCTTGATCAAGCGATCGCTGGCGTATTGTTGGGACTCAAAGATTCTGAAGCGCGGGTGCGACGAGCCACCGTCGAAGCCTTAGCCCAGGTCAAAACCCCTGCAAGCTATGAGGCACTCAAGTCCGTCGTTGAACAAGGGGATGCTAGCTATTACGTTGAAGCGTCTGCCCTGCGAAGCCTGGGCAACGTTGCAGCATCTAGACTCAGTGATGCACCTGAAGAGGAAACAGTGCTATCGCTGTTGAAGAGTGTTCTCAAAGAGCGACAAGGCTGGAACGAAGTGGTACGATCGGGCGCGATCGGTGCCCTCAGTCAGCTCAAAACCTCTGAAGCCGCTTTAAATGTAGTTCTACACTACACCACGATCGGAGTGCCGCAACCGCTTCGTCTGGCAGCAATTCGTGCCCTCGGTGTCATCTCTAGCGGACAAACCAACGTCAACTTAGAGCGAATTTTAGAGCGATTGCAGGAATTGTCGCGAGAAACTTTCTTTTTAACTCAGGTGGCAGTCGCTTTTGCATTGGGGCAGATGGAGACGACTAAAGCGATCGGCATTCTGCAAGCACTGGCAGATCAAACCCCTGATGGGCGGGTGCGCCGCATTGCGGAAGAATCGGTACAGACTGTGCAGAAGCAGGCGGGTTCTGATAAAGCAGTTAAACAACTGCGTGAGGAAGTCGATCAGCTCAAAAAAGATAATCAGGAGCTAAAAAGCCGTCTGGAAAGTCTAGAAGCAAAGACTTAAGTTTGTCACGTCAGCTTTACAAATTTGTGTTGCTTGGGATACAGGTTGTACTGGACGCTACACATTCAACGCCTTAGGTCTGATAAATTTACACCTCAGTATGTCTTTAGATATAGGTGTGAGGCTGATGTTTAG
>JBBRMC010000375.1:0-4471 GCA_038231055.1 Leptolyngbyales cyanobacterium | reverse complement strand
CACGGTCTAACGGTGCGAAGTCCCCTCAAGGGACTGAACGAGGGATTGAGGCAATTCAGTCCATTTCAAGGGACTTCGCAAGGCTAGCCCGGAATTCCATTCACGGGCGGGACACCATCGTAGTGAAGAGGCTGATGCAAGCATTGCACCAAATTTAGGCACTGCAAGCAGTCAGTCCGGCAATATTACCCTCAGTGTGTCAGGCGTAGTAAAGACTCGTTAGCAGAAAAATGAACTCAACAGATGGTAAATTTACTCGCTGCCACAGAGGCACTTTGGTAAGTAGGGAGGCACCATTATTTGCAGAATAGGTCAGTGATAGCGTAACCTATGCGGGTGTTGGGTTTCGTCCCTCAACCCAACCTACATCCATCTCACATTCAATTCCACTTATCCTACTTAGAGCAGATCATTGATCGAGCCATGACCCCTCATCTATCGCCTTCAAAAATCGAACTGAGTTACGATTATCGAGGATGACCCACTGCTTTAAGCGCTTCTGGAGTCCAGTTTTCGTAATAGCGTGTAGTCGCCAATCGTGCTGAGGCAAGTCTCAGCTTTTCAATCGACTGAATCGCCAAGTTGACGTAAGGATCTTGTCGAGTCCGCACACCTTGGATGTGGAAGGGATCGGCTGGATGTCCTCCAAATGCCGTTAAGTGCAGCGTTTGAAGATGCGTGTTGAGGCAATCTATTTCGTGCTGGAAGCGATCGAGAGTGATCATCGGCGGGTCAGGATGAATCACGAGCAGTACGTCATGCTGTTGGGTTTGAGCAAATTGCTGAATGGTCAGCATCAAGGACGAAGATGAAGCTAAGTCGTCCAGTTCAAATCGCTGCACCTGAAAATCAATTTTGCTTTGAAGTCGTGCTTGCTTAGCAAACGGACAGAGCGGTAAGCCGCCAAACACGGGGTGCGGTTGTTCTAAAACATCCTGTAAGTATTGGGTCATCGCAGCAATAACTCTAGCGGTTTCGGGCATCTTAAGGTCTCCTCACTCGTCCACACACAATATTGAAGAATCAGCAGAGCTATTATCCCTCAAGTATCTCATTGCACGTATAAATCAACTGCCCAGAGAATCGTAATCCATCTAAAGTAGGATACGGATGAAGCATTGCTAAAAAATCTAACATCACTGGGCAATACGCTGAAGGGCAAGTCGATCGTGCTCTTCCATGAGGCGCTGATAAGCATTTGCTCGATCTGCAACAGCAAAAGCAAGCAAGATTCCTACAGGATTAGATTAAACGCATCTGGCTACAGAAAAGTTGGTAGAAATCAGCATTTACCTCTTCAGTTCCTAAGGATCGTGGATTAAATAACCTGTAAGACTTGTGAGCGTTTTCAGTCCTCCTCACGAAGTGGGGCGAAGCCCTCGCAAACCCTTCTCCCCAAGGAGAAGGGAGCTAGAGTCATGTTCCCTCGCCTTGGGGAGCTACTGTGTACACACAAGTTGATCGATCCGTCATTGCCAAAATCTTTCGCCCCCTAAATCCCCCATTCTGGTGGACTTTGAGCCAGAAAGAGGTTCAGGGTTTAAGCCATTGCTCAGGGTCAAAGTCCCCCAATTTTGGGGGATTTAGGGGGCATAAGCCGACTCAAGCGAAGCTACGAGGACTTGTGTGTACACAGTAGCGCCTTGGGGAGAGGGCTAGGGTGAGGGTGAGAAGTTGCACCTTAATAAATCCACGTTCCTAAGTAAAAAAGATTTCTATTCTAAAGAGGGATGATCTCGTTGAAACATACAGCTACATTTCTTATGGTTAAACGGGTAGCTAAGTAAAACTGCAACAGCTACACAGTTTGAAAAACTCACAGATCGGAGACAGGCAGCAATGGATTGGGAAAAGGGACGAAGAAGCACAAACGTTGAAGATCAACGCGGTCGGGGAGTTTCTGCCCCTCTGGTTGGAGGTGGCATTGGAACGATCATCTTGGCGATCGTAGTGACTCTTCTCGGAGGCGATCCCGGTGCCATTCTTAATCAAAGCAGTCCGTCTAGCGATCGCCCAGTGCCTCAAACTACAAACGCACCCGGAACCGATAAGATGTCGGACTTTGTATCCGTAGTTTTGGCTGATACAGAAGATACTTGGAGCGATGTTTTTAGACAAAGTGGTGGCACTTATGTAAAGCCAAAGCTTGTTCTTTATTCAGATCAGGTTCGGTCTGCTTGTGGGTTTGCGCAGTCAGCAATGGGTCCCTTTTACTGTCCGCGAGATCAGAAAGTCTATATCGATTTGGGCTTTTACCGTGACTTGAAAACTAAATACCAAGCACCCGGAGACTTTGCTCAAGCCTATGTGATTGCTCATGAAGTTGGGCACCATGTTCAAAATCTGCTGGGCATCTCTGAAAAGGTACAATCGCTGCAAAGTCGCTCAAGTAAAGTAGAAGCCAATCAGCTATCGGTCAGGCTAGAGCTACAGGCAGACTGTTTTGCTGGAGTTTGGGGGAATCGCGCTCAACGATCGCGAAAAATCTTGGAGCAAGGAGATATTGAAGAAGCCCTGACAGCCGCTAGTGCAATTGGAGACGACAAGCTGCAAGAACGAGCACGAGGCTATGTGGTGCCAGAGTCTTTTACCCACGGCAGTGCAGCCCAGCGAGTTCAATGGTTCAAAAAGGGCATTCAGACAGGCGATCCAGGGCAATGCAACACCTTTGCAGGAACCAACCTCTAAATAACGGATGCACCTATTTCTAAATCTCCCACCTGAGAAGTGGATAGATTAAACGCTACATCAATTCACTGCTTACCCTCTTTAGATTCGACCTTAAGCGCCCGATTTCCTAGGTAGCTGACTCGCACCCACTGTCCTGCACGAACGGCTCTACTGACCTCTCGATAGGTTAAAGCGTCCGTTAATAACGTAGTCTCGTCACACCGAAGTTGGTAATTGACCGATCGCTGCAACAAGGGCGAGTCGTTTTGTTCTTGAATGTCTCGGTGTTGATCCACTTCATCCGCCGTGGGACGTGGAGGCAGAGCAGCCCACCAAACTCCCTGATCGTCTGGGGCAGAAACCGCCGTTGCAGGTTTTTCTCCATTCAAGTTGGTCAGTGTGTTGCTTTGAAACGACTGAGTTCGACGGCTATTCAGACCGCCACTCGTCTTGCTGATGTAATAGTCCACTTCCCAGGTCTGGGTCGCGATCGCAACCGCCGCATTGCAGCGAGTTTGCGGGACAATTCCATTTTCTCTAGTGCAACTGGTGAGAGTGAGAAAGGCGATCGTAGCCGAAAGAATAACGAGTTCAAAACTATAGCTAGTAGAAAAAGAATAAGTCATAGCAACAAGAAAATTGAATGGCTACATACGATATAACGCGATGTGCAACTAATTTACCCTCCTCACGCAGTGGGGCGAAGCCCTCCCAACCCTTCTGCCCAAGGAGAAAGACTTTCGGACATTTCTATTCCCTCTCCTGCTGGGCTACTGTGTACACACAAGTTGATCGATCCGTCATTGCCAAAATCTTTCGCCCCCTAAATCCCCCATTCTGGTGGACTTTGAGCCAGAAAGAGGTTCAGAGTTTAAGCCATTGCTCAGGGTCAAAGTCCCCCAATTTTGGGGGATTTAGGGGGCTGAAGCCAACTGAAACGAAGCGCTCAACGATTTGTGTACACGGTAGCCTGCTGGGAGAGGGCTAGGGTGAGGGCAGTCTTTGGGGGTGTTTCAAGAAAGTTGCACATCGCATGATATGTGACAAAAACTTGTCAGCCGAGACAACTCGGTAAACTGCTTTTTTGAATCAATGGTTTATCAAATCAGAGTTCGACCAACTGGCGTGAAAGTTGTTATCTTAATGTTGCCACCACCAAAGAATATGCACCATTTATATTTTGCCGCCTAATAAAATCAATCGTAGCGGTTTGTGCAAAGGTGTTCGTTTACACGCTCTTCTCACCGCTACTTCAGTAGACTCGGATGGTTGAACGGCTGAGCGAAAGGGTGGAACCCTGTCTTTCCAAAGAAAATTGTATTGTTTTATAGTATTTCATCTCAACGGAATACGTTTTATCATCTAATGACTAATCAGGGTGTCAAAAATACTACTAGATATTTTGGAGTTTTGGAATGTCTATGAACTCGGCATTCTCTTTGCTTCCTTTAGAAAAGATCTTAGAAAAGATCTCCAAAATCAGTCTTCAGATTCAAGGGGGCATCGAGCTAGAAAGTATTTTGTCGTGGGCGATCGCTGATGCTAGGGCGCTCTTGCAAACTGATCGTGTTCTCATTCATCGCTTCCTAGAAAATCAGAACGCAGTGGTAGCCTTTGAGTCCGTTTGCTCAGAGTGGACACCGATTCTCGGACTCATCTCCAATCCGTGCTTTGACACAACCTGTCTCGATCGCTACAAACAGAGACAGATCACTACCCTCTCAGACCTTCATAGCGAGACGATTGACGCTTGCTACATTCAATCTCTAGAACAGTTAGAAGTAAAAGCCATTCTAGAGGT